>JBPEXK010000385.1:0-6280 GCA_052031745.1 Marinobacter sp.
ACTGCATCCTGTCTGCTCACCCATTTTTCTTGAGCGGTCTCCAGCCATGCGCGATTACGAAGAAGAATTGATCGAAAGCCAGTTTGAAGAATTTGATGACGACGAAGGCTTCGACGACGCCACCGAAATCTAGCGCCGTGCCCGCAGTTCCCTCCGGTGTTCACCGGGGCTGATTCCGAACCAGCGTTTGTAGGCCTTGTGGAAGGCCGCCGGGTTGGCAAAGCCCAACAGCCAGGCGATTTCTGCCAGTGATGTGTCGGTCTCCCGGATATATTCCCGCGCCAATTGTTTTCGAGTTTCATCCACCAGCTCTCGAAACCCCTTGCCCTCCGTTGTCAGTTGTCGCTGCAGTGTCCAGGGTGCGGTACCCAGCTTGTTCGCCACCGTCTCCAGGGTTGGGCTCTCGCCCTGAAATAGTGGGGGGAGCAGGTGCCGAACCCGGTCGCCGGTGGTCCAGCCTTTCTTGATCTGTTGCAATTCCCGCTCGCAAATTTGAACCAGATGCTCGTGCATGGCCGGTTGCGCCTCGAGGGACCGGTGGTTCCAGAGTTCGGCTTTCAGCGTGATGCTGTTTTCCGGCGCGCCGAACTGCACCGGGCACCGAAACCAGCTTTCGAACAGATCGTCCTGGCCGATGGAGGGGTACTCGATGGTGACCCGGTCCAGGACCTCGTAGCGGCTGGTCAGGGTGCGCACGAACTGGGTCCAGGCGGCGAGCACCGAGTCCACCACGAAGTAATTGAACCCGTTGTAGGGCCGGATGGAGTAGAACCTTACCCGGCGCTCGCGGCTTTCGATCGACGGCGCGCCCCGACTGTTGCGGCTGGATAGCATGGCATAGCGGACCAGGGTGGTCAGGGCTTCACCCACGGTGTCGGCGGACTGGCCAGCCAGGCCCGCAAGGCCGGCGTCGATCGGCCGGGTCAGCGCGCCCATGCGCAGGCCTAGGGCGCGGTTTTTGGTCTCGGCGATGGCGGCATGCCCCAGGCGCATGAAGCGCGGAATGCTGATGCGGGCGGCGGGTGAATCGAGCGTGTCCGGACTGAGCTGGAAATTCTCGGCCAGGCGTTTGGTGTTCGCGCCCTCAGCTGCCGCCGCCCGCAGCAAGACCGAGGCGTAGAGTACGCTGATGTCTCCGAGGGCGTTGGCGCTATGGGGAGGGCTGGCAGTGGTGGCGCACATGGGTTGGCTGTCCGACATGTTGTCCAAAGATAATAAAATGTTATTCGAGGATATTGTTGATCGCAAGTTGGCCGGGTAGCTTAGTCCCTCATCAAGAACGCTACACAACGAGTCGGGCCCGACTGAGGCTCGCCGCCAAAATAAGCATGAGGAGACCACCATGACCGCTACCGCCACCCCCGGCGTTGCCAAGTATCCGAATCTGCTGGAGCCCCTGGACCTGGGGTTCACCAAGCTCCGTAACCGGACACTTATGGGGTCCATGCACACCGGCCTTGAAGAAGCCAAGAACGGGTTTGAACGCCTCGCCGCATTCTATGCCGAGCGTGCCCGCGGCGGAGCGGGTCTGATTGTCACTGGGGGTATCGCCCCGAACGTCGAGGGTGGGGTGTTTCAGCACGCCGCCAAAATGACCACCGAGGCGGAGGTGGAGCAGCACAAGGTCATCACCCGCGCGGTTCATGACGCCGATGGCAAGATCTGCATGCAGATTCTGCACGCCGGTCGTTATGCCTATTCGCCCGAGCTGGTGGCGCCGTCTGCGGTCCAGGCGCCCATCAACCCGTTCAAGCCCAAGGAATTGGACGAGGATGGCATCGAGAAGCAGATCCAGGACTACGTCGACTGCGCCGCGCTGGCCCAAAGTGCCGGTTACGACGGCGTCGAGATCATGGGCTCCGAGGGTTACTTCATCAACCAGTTCATCGTCTCCCACACCAACCATCGCACCGATCGCTGGGGCGGCAGTTACGAAAACCGCATTCGCTTGCCGCTGGAGATCGTTCGCCGGGTACGTGAGCGGGTAGGCGAGAACTTCATTCTGGTGTACCGCCTGTCGATGCTGGACCTGATTGAGGACGGCAGCACCTGGGATGAGGTGGTGCACCTGGCCAAAGAGATCGAGAAAGCCGGCGCCACCATCATCAACACCGGCATCGGCTGGCACGAGGCCCGGGTACCGACCATTGCCACCTCGGTGCCCCGTGGTGCCTTCACCAAGGTCACCGCGCGGCTCAAAGGTGAAGTGAGCATTCCCCTGGTGACCACCAACCGCATCAACATGCCCGACGTGGCGGAGAAGATTCTGGCCGACGGCGATGCCGATATGGTGTCCATGGCGCGTCCGTTCCTGGCCGACGCCGATCTGGTGCTGAAGGCGGCCGAAGATCGTGCCGATGAAATCAACACCTGCATCGGCTGCAACCAGGCCTGCCTGGACCACACGTTCAGCGGCAAGCTGACCTCCTGCCTGGTGAACCCGCGCGCCTGTCACGAGACCGAGCTGACCTGGGTGAAAACCGCGACTCCGAAATCCATCGCGGTGGTGGGCGCTGGTCCCGCCGGCCTGGCCTTTGCCACGGTGGCGGCGGAGCGCGGCCACAAGGTCACCCTGTTTGACGCCGGCAGTGAGATTGGCGGCCAGTTCAATGTCGCCAAGCGCATTCCGGGTAAGGAAGAGTTTTACGAAACCCTGCGCTATTTCCGGGTCATGCTCGACAAGCACGGCGTCGATGTGCGGTTGAACACCCGGGTCGATGTCGAGGACCTGAAGGCCGGCGGTTACGACGATGTGGTGCTGGCCACCGGGGTGAGCCCGCGCACCCCAGACATCGAAGGCATCGATCACCCGAAAGTCATCGGTTATCTGGACGCGCTGCTGGAACGCAAGCCGATTGGCCAGAAGGTGGCGGTAATCGGGGCTGGCGGTATCGGTTTCGACGTGTCCGAGTTCATCGTGCACAAGGGCACCTCTGCGGCGCTCGACACCGACCACTTCATGCGCGAGTGGGGCGTGGACCTCAGCGTGGCGCACCGCGGCGGCATCAAGGGCGTGACTCCGGAAGTGCCGGAGCCGGCGCGCGAGGTGTACCTGCTGCAGCGTAAGGCGTCCAAGGTGGGTAAGAACCTGGGCAAGACCACCGGCTGGATTCACCGCACCTCGCTGAAAAACCGCGAAGTGCAGATGGTGCCGGGCGTCAGCTACCGCAAGATCGACGATGAGGGCCTGCACATCACCATCACCCCGAAAGGCGCCGAGCAGGGCGAAGACCGGGTGTTGCCGGTGGACACTATTATCGTCTGCGCCGGCCAGGAGCCCCTGCGCGAACTGCAGCAGGGCCTGGAGTCGGCCGGGGTGGCTGTGCATCTGATCGGCGGGGCCGATGTGGCCGCCGAGCTGGACGCCAAGCGCGCGATCAATCAAGGCAGCCGGCTGGCCGCGGAGCTGTAAGGGGCTGATCACAAAACGTTGCAGTTTTTTCCCTGTCTTGGGAAGGCAGACTGGCTAGACTGATAGCCGGCGTCTGTTTGTTTGCAGAGCCGTCTTTGCCCTGGGGCAAAGGCGGCTTTGTCGTTATCAGGCCACCATCGTCCGCTACTATGGAACGTATTCAGGGGTTTCCGCGTGGTGGTGGCGTATCTTGTAACACTTAGGGAGCGATAAATGGTATCGGCCGACCAGTCGAAGGACGGTTACGCGGCGGTTTTTTTTGTGGACGAAGGCCAGGTTGCCCGGCAGATGCGGGCCACCGAGTTTGGCGCGTTCCTGGACGGCTACGTGGGGCTGTCCGATCTGGCCGAAACCGACGTCAGAGCCGTGCTGGTCGAGCTGGATCCGGCGCTCCAGGTTCAGGCACTGGTGTTCTTCCGGATCTGGTTTGATGAGGAAGGCCGGGCCGATGCCAACTGGAACGTACCGATTGAGGATCTCGCCAAGCGCGGCTCCAAAGGGCCCGATCTGGGTGGCGGCCCCATCCGGCTGGTCTGCCGGAGCCAGTGCCCGGAACCCCGCTACGCCGACGATCTGTGGGACCCGGATATGACACCGGGGAGCAACCACTTCCAGGCCATTCGCAAGGCCGTGGATGCCAATGCCCTGAAGTTCCGCAAAATCGAGCCCGAGCCGGAGGAGGACATTCCGGTGCTCAGCGCCGATGCCGGCAACGCCCATGACGACGAGGATTCGGGCAGCGCCGCCGATCGTGCTCGCCTGGCGCAGGTCATCCGCGAGCAGCGCCTGCGTATCAAGACCCTGCAAAGCGTGCACCGGGATACGCTCTCTGAGCTACAACGCGAGCACCGTCTGGAGTTGCAGGCCCTGCGCAGCGAGACCGCAGATCTGGAGCAAAAGTACGAGCGCCAGCGTCTGAGCAACGAGCAGCTCAAGCAGCGGCTGTCCGAGCGCAATGAGCAGTACCTCACCATGCAGGAGCAGATTGCCACCGGCGGCGAGCAACAGCAGCGTGAGGAGGCCAACGCCGATGCCGAGCTGGTTCTGTTGCGGGAGCAGTTGGACCGCAAGCAGCGCGAGCTGGAGTTGCGGGATGACCGCATTGTGGCCCTGGAGCAGGAAAACCACGACCTCCGGCACCAGGAGCCGGTAGAAAATTCGATCATGGACCACCTCAAGAAACAGTCGGTGTTCCTGGTGGCTTATCAGCCCGGCGCCGGCCACGTCACCCTCAAGTACGACGACATCAACACCTACTTTGCCAACCCCGTGGCCTACGCAGCCCAACGTTGCGGCCTGAACGAGCCCGCCTACCGGGACTGGCTGGAACACTACGAGCATCCAGTGTGTCGCCATTCCGACGCGCAGGGACACGCCTGTGGTGAGCCGGTCATGCGCATCAGCCAACCCGGTGACTTCCGCCCCGGCGTCGACGACCGTTGCGAGCAGCATCAGGCCTGATTGCTCGATCTTTTTTCAGAATCCGGGTGAGTTTCGTTAAACTGTGAGCCAGATTGTCACGGGGCGCACCGATTTGCCGGGCCCCACCGCATCTCGACACCACAGGAAGCCTCATGGATCAGTTCAGGAACATTGGCGTTATTGGCCGGATGGGCAGCGTGAAGGTGGTTGAATCCCTGCGCCAGCTCAAGCAGTACCTGATTGCCAACAATTACCACGTCATTCTCGAGGAAGACACCGCCGGGATGTTGCCGGGCCACGGCCTGCAGGTGGCCAGCAAGAAGTTGCTGGGGGAAATCTGCGACCTGGTGATCGTCGTAGGTGGTGATGGCAGCTTGCTGGGCGCCGCCCGGGAGCTGGCGAAATCCAAGATTCCACTGCTCGGGGTCAACCGCGGGCGCCTGGGCTTTCTCACCGACATTTCACCGTCGGACCTGGAAGAGCGCCTGGGCCGGGTGCTGGAAGGGGAGTACATCGAGGAAACCCGGTTCCTGCTCGATGGCAATGTCGAACGCAATGGCCAGCCCCTGGGCTTCGGCACCGCCCTGAACGACGTGGTGCTGCACCCGGGTAAGTCTACCCGGATGATCGGCTTTGACCTGTTCATCGACGGTCACTTCGTGTACAGCCAGCGTTCGGACGGCCTGATCGTCGCCACGCCGACCGGTTCCACCGCCTATTCGTTGTCGGCCGGAGGCCCGATCATGCATCCCAAGCTGGATGCGGTGGTGCTGGTGCCCATGTTCCCGCACACCCTCAGCAGCCGCCCCATCGTAGTGGATGGCAAGAGCGAGATAAAACTGGTGATTGGCGAGACCAACGAGACCTATCCGCAGATTTCCTTCGACGGCCAGATGAACATCGCCTGCGCCCCGGGCGACATCATTCGCATCACCAAAAAGCCGTTCAAGATTCGGTTGATTCATCCCACCGACCACAATTTCTACGCCACCTGCCGTGACAAGCTTGGCTGGGCCAGCGACATTTCAGCGAGTTGATCATGGCTGTAAACAGAAAAACCGCGAGCCGCGGTTACGACATCATCGGCGACGTCCATGGCTGCGCCAACACTCTGGTCCGACTGCTGGAGCAGATGGGCTATCGCAAGGTAAACGGGGTGTACCAGCATGCCCGCCGGCAGGCGATCTTTATTGGTGACATCATCGATCGTGGCCCGCGCATCCGGGAGGCCCTGCACCTGGTCCGGGATATGGTGGAACACGGTTCCGCCCGGATTGTTATGGGTAACCACGAGTACAACGCCCTGGGCTACTGTACCCGGGCCCGCCCGGGCAGTGGCAAGAAGTGGCTGCGGGAGCACACCCCGCGTCACAACCGGCTGATCAAGGAAACCCTGGATCAGTTCGATGACCATCCCCACGAGTGGAACGAGTTCCTGGACTGGTT
>JBPEXK010000386.1:0-20119 GCA_052031745.1 Marinobacter sp.
GTCAGCACCGATTCCGGCATTCCCGATTACCGCGACGGGGAGGGCGCCTGGAAGCGCAAGCAGCCGGTGCAGCACCAGGATTTCATGTCCAGTTTCGAGACCCGGCAGCGGTACTGGGGCCGCAGCCTGATCGGTTGGCCGGTGATGAAAAACGCCGCCCCTAACCGCTCGCACCAACACATAGCCGATCTGGAACTGCTGAATCACAGCAGCCTGGTGGTCACCCAGAACGTTGATCGCCTGCACCAGAAGGCCGGCACCCGGGCGGTGACCGATCTGCACGGTCGGGCCGACGAGGTGATATGTATGAGCTGCGATTACCGCTGCCCCCGGGACGAGGTGCACGACCGCTGCGCCGACCTCAACCCTGGCTTCAGTCACTACCGGGCGGAAGCGGCCCCGGACGGCGACGCCGACCTGGAAGTGGACTTCTCCGATTTCCGGGTGGCGGACTGCCCCAAGTGCAACGGCATCCTGAAACCCGATGTCGTGTTCTTTGGCGACTATGTCCCCAAGGATCGGGTGCACTCGGCCCTGGATGTGCTTAAGGCCAGCGACGGTCTGCTGGTGATCGGCTCCTCGCTGATGGTGTATTCCGGTTTCCGCTTCTGCCGCTACGCCAGCGAATGGCACAAACCCATTGCCACCCTGAACATCGGTCGCACCCGGGCCGAGCCGCTGGCGGACCTGAAGCTTAATGCCCGCATCGGTGAGACCCTGGAGTCCGCACTGGCCTGCCTCTGAATCTTTCTCCAGCCAAAAAAAAGAGCCCACCAATCGGTGGGCTCTTCGCATTGGGCGGGTGGCCGGCGGGTCCAAAAACCGGCTGCCGCCTGTTGCGCTTACAGCAGGTTGTAGATGAACACCGCCGCTACGGCCACCGGGGTGAAGTAGCGGATGGTGACGTACCACAGGCGGAACATGGGGCCTGACAGCGCCAGTTCCTGCTCCACCGCCTCGCGGGACATCACCCAGCCGGCGAACACGGCTACTAGCAGACCGCCCAGGGGCAGCAGGATGTTGGCGGTGAAGAAATCCAGCAGGTCGAAGATGGTCTTGCCCTCGAACATGGCGATGGCGCCCAGCGGGGCAAAATCCGACCACAGGTTCAGGGACAGGATCGAGGCGATACCCAGGGCCCAGCACACCACGCCGGCACCCAGGGTGCTGACGGTGCGGTTCAGGCCTTTGCGCTCCTCCAACCATTCCACGATGGGCTCGAGCAGGGAAATGCCCGAGGTCCAGGCGGCGAAAATCAGCAGCACGAAGAACAGGGTACCGAACAGGCTGCCCATGGGCATCTGACCGAACGCCAGCGGCAGGGTCTGGAAAATCAGGCCGGGACCGGCGCCGGGCTCCAGACCGTTGGCGAACACAATCGGGAAGATGGCCAGGCCGGCGAGCAGGGCGACCCCGGTATCGATCACCGACACGGTGATGGACGTCTTGGCGATGGACACGTTTTTCGGCAGGTAGGAGCCGTAAGCCATCATCACCGCCATACCCAGGCTCAGGGTGAAGAAGGCGTGGCCCAGAGCAACCAGGATGCCGGAGGTGGTGATCTTGGAGAAATCAGGCTGGAACAGGAAGCTGACTGCGCGGCCAAACTCACCGCTGGTCATGGCGTAGCCGACCGCGATCAGCAGCAGCACGAACAGGCCGGGCATGAGAATGCTCACTGCCCGCTCCAGGCCCGCGCGCACGCCCTTGGCGACCACCAGCATTACCAGCGCCATGAACACCGTGTGCCACATCAGCAGGGTCATGGGATCGCTGAGCAGGTTGGAGAAAATCGCACCGATGGCGTCTGCAGACTGACCCACCAGGCCGCCGCTGGCCGCGGTGCCCACGTAGGACACGGCCCAGCCGCCAATGACCGAGTAGAACGACAGGATCAGGAAGCCGGCCAGTACCCCGACCGCGCCGACCAGGCGCCAGGCCGGGTTGAGCCGGTCGCGCTCGGCAATCAGCCGCAGGCTGTTGACCGGGCTGCGGCCACCGCGGCGGCCGATCAGTACTTCCGCCATCATGATCGGCAGGCCGACGGCGGCGATGCACAGAAGATAGACCAGTACGAAGGCGCCGCCGCCGTTCTCACCGGTGATGTAGGGGAACTTCCAGATGTTGCCGAGGCCGACCGCCGAACCGGTGGCGGCGAGGATAAACGCCAGGCGCGAGGACCAGAGGCCGCGCTGGGCGTTGGAACCTTCCAGAGCCCCGGAGTAACTGGCGCTGGTGGAGGGTGATTCAGACATAGCTGTCTCCTGCTTGGTACTTGTTTTTGTTTGGGAAGCAGGGGCCGTCGCGAGCGCCGGCCCCAGAGAGATCGCTGCCAGGGATCAGCCGACCTGCGCCAGGCGCTGGGTCAGGGCGTCGGCCCGGGCAACGTGTTTGCGGAACCGTTCCTCCGCCAGCTCATTGGCGATTTCGCCAGTGGGCCGGCCGCTCCGGTCAGAACGGGTGAAGATTTCCTTGAGCGTGTCGCCGATGGCATCAACGTGCTCGCGAACAACGTCCGGAGAAGCTCCGGTGCGCTCGTAGAACACATCGATGATGCCGCCGGCATTGATGGCGAAATCCGGTGCGTACAGGATGCCGCGGTCTTTCAGGGCCTGATCGTGTTCCGGGTGCTCCAGCAGGTTGTTGGCGGCACCTGCCACCACCTTGGCCTGCAGCTTGGGAATGCTGAAGTCGTTCAGCACCGCGCCCATGGCGCAGGGCGCCACCACGTCCACGGGCAGGAACAGGATGTCGTCGGCGGTGGCCGGAGTTGCGCCCAACTCATCCACCGCGCGCTGCATGTTGTCGGCGAAGATGTCGTAGACCCACAGCTGTGCGCCGGCCTCTTTCAGGTGCCGGGCCAGGCGGAAGCCGACGTTGCCAATGCCCTGGATAGCCACTTTCAGGCCTTTGAGATCGTCCCGGCCGAGCTTGTGTCGAACCGCCGCCTTAAGGCCAATGAAGGTGCCGTAGGCGGTGGCCGGAGACGGGTCACCGTTACTGGGGTTGCCGTCGAAGCCGATGCGCTCGGCAATGCCGGCCACGTGCTGGGTGCAGCGGCCCATGACTTTCAGATCGGGCACGCTGGTACCGGAATCTTCTGCGGCAATGTAGCTGCCGCCGAGGCTTTCCAAGTGCTTGCCCATGGCTTCCAGCAGGGCTTCGGTCTTGTGCTTGCGCGGGTCGCCAATGATCACGGATTTGCCACCGCCCAGGTCCAGGTTGGCCAGAGCCGATTTGTAGGTCATGCCCTTGGACAATCGCAGGACATCCCGAAGCGCTTCCTCATCGGTGGCGTAGGGATACATGCGGCAGCCGCCCAGCGCCGGTCCACGGGAGGTGTTGTGGATGGCAACAATGGCTTTCAGGCCGGTTTCGGGATCGCAGAAAAAGGACAGATGTTCGTGATTATCGAACTCGGGGTGGCTGAATACGTTCATGGCGTTTCACCTATCGTTCTTGGCTGGCACTACCCTTGTGGGGCCTGTACAGCCGGCGTTTTGTTGTTAGACCGCGGCAGGCGCGATTTGTTGGTGATTCCAGCAGTTCATGCCTGGTGCGGCCTGACCCTGGATGCCGTCCTGGTGCTGTCGATCGGATATTGGCGAAGTCGTGATGCAGAGGGGAAGCCGTGTGCGGCAGGCAGTCTGCCCCGGAGGCGAATTGACCGTAGCATGTTGAAATCCTCTCCACGTCGCCGGATCTCGGCAGTGGCGGCTGTCTTGTTGTTGTCGCCCGGCTTGTGGCCGGCGTTACGATTTCAGCTGTCCATGTCCGGGGGTGAAGGTGCCGAAGACGGTGCCATAGAAACACCCGCCGGATGCCCTTTTGGGGCTGGACAGAAAACAAACTAATTCCTTTTTACGTGAACGTCAACTTGCAAAAGCTAATCAATTTCGCCGGAGGCGAGGCGGCATTTGCAAGGCGCTGGGCAGCGGCGAATTTTTAATAAAAACCGGATCTATGGGGCAGTGGCTTAGCGCGAATCGTTTCCAGCGGCCGGTCAGGAATAAGCCTCCGGTGCGATATAATCGGACTTGTGGTTGCCCGCTCCTGTAGAGCGAAGGAGGGAATCATGAAACGGCTTTTCTATCTGGTGGATGCCATCGACAGCGTCGAGAGCATCTCCGAGGACCTGCACCGGGACGGCGTCTCCAACTGGCGCTTCCACGTGGTAAGCAAGGACGAAGCCGGGCTGTACTCGCACCATGTCCACAGCGCCAGCGTGTTTGATCGCACCGACCTGCCACGGTTTGTGGAGCGGGGGCTGATCATCGGCGGTCTGTTTGCCCTGTTCTTCATCCTGCCCCTGGCCCTGTGGGGCGACCTGGCCTGGCCGACCTCGGCGTTCGTGGCCATGGGCGTGTTCGCGGTGTTGGCCGGCGGCTGGCTTGGAGGCTTTGGCGGCATCGGCACCGAGAACTATCGGATCCGGCGCTTTCATAAAGACATTGAGTCCGGCAAGTACCTGGTGATGGTGGATGTGCCCAAGGCGGACGTTGAGCGTGTGGAAATGCTGATGAACCGGTTGCACCCGGAGGCCGCCCTGAGCGGCGAGGGCAGCAGCGTCAACAATCCGTTTGCCGCGGCAGACGGGCGGGTTCACATCATGCACTGACGCCCCGGCGACGGGCGTGACAGTTGCGAGGCTGCTCTGAGTGAGCGGCTTCGGTATTTACCTATACGCGGTCAGGGGAAACTGACTTAGCTTCCCCTGATGTCTGTCGCATCCTACTCGTACCAGTTCCAGCCGCAGAAAGTCCGTCAGGAATTCATCCGGCTCTTCCCCATCTCGCTGTTTGTGGTGGCGTTCGGTGCTGCCTTTGGATTAGCTGCAACCCAGAAGGGCCTGCTGCCGCTGGAAGCCATGCTGATGAGTAGCGCGGTGTTCGCCGGTGCTTCCCAGTTTGCCGCTACGGACATGTGGGGCGCTGAAGTCTCGATCCTGCCACTGATCGCCGTGGTGTTCGCCATCAATTCCCGCCATTTGCTGATGGGCGCCTCGCTCTACCCGCTGCTTAAAGACGTGCCGCCACTGAAACGCTATGGCTTGTTGCTGTTGCTGACCGACGCCAATTGGGCGGTCTCGGCCCAGGATTACCAGAACGGGCGTCGCAACCTTGAGGTCATCCTCGGCGGCGGCTTGGTGCTCTGGCTGGCCTGGCTGGTGGGGACCTGGCTTGGCGTCTACTTCGGTGGCGTGTTGCAAGACCCCGAGAGTCTTGGGCTGGATATGGTATTGGGCTGCTTCCTGCTGGCTATGGCCCTGGGCGGTAAGAAATCGCCCCGGGTGCTGGTGGCCTGGAGCGTGGCCGCGGCAGCGTCACTGGCGGCCTGGAAGTGGCTGCCACCGCATACCCACGTGGTTGCCGGTGCCCTGGCCGGCGGCCTGATCGGGTACTTCTGGCTGGAGCCCAAGCATGACCATTGAAACCACCACCGCCGGGGTCCTGGCCCTGATCGCCATCATGACGGTCGTCACCCTGATCACCCGTTTCGGTGGCGTGTTCGCCATGTCCTTCGTACGCATCAGTCCGCGCATCGAAAGTTTTATCAACACCATGGCCAGTTCGGTGTTGATCGCCATCGTGGTGCCTATGGCCTTTGCCGGGGACGCGGGCGCCGTCGCGGCGCTGTCGGTCACCGCCATCACCATGCTGGCGGTTCGCAAACCCTTGCCGGCCATTGGTGCCGGCATTGCCGCCGCTGGCCTGGTTCGCTACCTGGTCTAGCCGGGGTTATTCCTGCTGTTCGTCGGTCTCGGCCATCGGATTGGTTGAGAGCAGGGCCAATTCGCCGATGCCCGGCAACTTGATGCCCAGCGCCAGCGGATTCACGCCCAGGGACAGGCCCAGCACATTCAGCTCCAAGCCCTCCCGGACACCGGCCAGCACTCCTAGATAGCCCCCCATGGACAACTGGTAGCCGGTGCCACCGGGTACCTCTGCCACCAATCGATCGCCCAGATAATCCTTACCAATGGCGTTGCTTGGCAGAGCCACATCCAGACCCGGCACTTCCCGGATCACCCAGGCGGTAAAGGTGTTGCTGTTGGGGCCAGGCCAGGCTTCGTACTCGGTTGCGTAGGGGTAGGACTGCACCGCCTGTTCGATAGTCGGGATCAGGGCCTCTGCCTCGGCGCCGCGAATGTCGGCGTACAGCTCCGGACGGGCGCCGTACCAGTGCCGATCCGGGTCACCGGCGCGGGAACTCACCACATAGCGGCGCCAGCCGATCACCTCGTGCACTTGGTACTGATCCGCGCCCGCCGCCTTGGTGGCAATCCAGGTGTGCACCGCAAAGTAGCCGCGCCAACTCCAGGCCCTGGCCCCGTAGACCTGGACCACCGCCGGTTGGTAGGCACTGGCCAGCGGGGCTATGCCCGCACTGGCGCGATTGGCGGTGCGCCAGCTTTCCGCGCCCTGCAGGCTGCTGCTGGTGGCCAGCAACAGGGGGCCTGCCAGCAGCATGAACAGGGCCGCAAAGGACCAGGCGGTGTACTTCAGCAATCGTTTCATCAGGACTCTCTGGGTGCGTTACCTTCACTATGGCTTGCCCTGCTCATACGTGCCACCGATGTCGGCAGATCCGTGGCGGCCGCTGGCGTTTGCCGGCCATGGGCTTGTCTTCTAGGCTGAAGGTATCGGTTTATTCACTGTCACTAGGGAGCGGTACCATGACTGACCATCACGTCTACAAGAAAGTGGAAATCGTCGGTTCTTCGCGCAAGAGCATCGAGAACGCCATCGAAAATGGCCTTGAGGAATGCAGCAAAAGCATCAGTAACCTGGAGTGGTTTGAGGTGGTGGAAACCCGGGGCCACATCGAAGACGGCCGGGTCGGGCACTACCAGGTGGTGATGAAGGTTGGGTTCCGGATCAAGGATAGCTGACGCTGATAACCCGGGCCCGGATTGCCACGGCCAGCCGGTTCATCAGGTCCCGCGCTTCGCCTTCGTACAGGGTGTGACACTTGTCCCTGAGCACCCGGCGTTCGTGATCCGAAGACTGGCCGGACACTTCCTTGAGCAGGTCCAGATGCTGGCAGGCCGCCAGGTGGACTTTGATTTCGGTGTCGATCAGCCGGGTCACCAGTTCTTCCACCGGCTCACAGCAGTAGGGCCGATTCCGGTTCAGCATGGTGCGGGCATCCAGGGCGGCGTTGCGGGCTTCCAGCCGGAGGTCGCCCGCGGTCTCACCGTTCTCCACCGCGCGTAAAAACAGCCCCAGGCGGTCGTGCAGGAACCAGAGTTGCGGCCAGATCTGGTCGTAGGCGGTTTTTTCCGCCCGGTATTTAGCCAGGGCGGCTTCCTGGGCCGGCGAGCTCATGGCTTCCCGTTCTGGCGCGTTGAACTGGCCAACCCGAATCTCGTCCAGTTCCCGCCCCAGGGCGCCGATTCGCTGCCGCTGCTTGTCCAGCTCGCGATCGGCGGCGCGCTTGACCCCAGCCACCCACCACAGAGCCAGCAAACCGATCACCAGGGCAATGACGGCGAGCACCACCGTTAACTGGCCGCCCTCGAACATACTCAGCAGTGGGTCCTGATCCATGGTGCGAATCCCTGTGCAAAAACGCCCTTTGGACTTTCAGTATAGAAGCTAATCCCTGTCGCCGTGTCGAAATGGCAACAGGCTACCAGCCTCCTGGCAGTAGTCCTGGACCTGTTCCGCCTCCTCCTCGGTGAAGGCCAGGATGGCATCCCGAAAGCCTGGATGGCTGATGCCATGCCAGGAATGGGTCAAGGTCGGCTCGAAGCCTCGAACCAGTTTGTGCTCACCCTGGGCGCCGGCGTCAAAGCGCTGCAGGCCCAGTTCGATGGCCAGCTCAATGCCCTGGTAGTAGCAGGTCTCGAAATGCAGGTGGTTGTATTCGTCGAGGCAGCCCCAGTAGCGGCCGTACAGGGTGTCGTCGCTGCGCAGGAACAGGGCGCCGGCGATCATTTCCCCGGCCCGCACCGCCATCACCAGGTACAGGTGCTGGCCCAGACTGGCGCGTAGCTGTTCGAAAAAGGTCCGGTTCAGATAGGGCCGTTGGCCCCGCTTCAGGTAGGTGGCCTGGTAGAACACGTAGAACGCCGACAGTACGTGGTCGGGAACGTCCTGGCCGTGAAAGCGATGGAACCGGATGTCCTGCTCGGCCACCTGTCGCCGTTCCCGCCGGATGGATTTGCGCTTGCGGGACGTGAGCTGGGCCAGAAAATCGTCGAAGGTGCCATAGCCGCGGTTGTGCCAGTGGAACTGGCAACCGAACCGGTGCAACTCCCGGTCGTGCCGAAGCAGGGCCTGATCGTTGGCGTCGGGAAACAGCAGGTGCCAGGATTCGGCGCCCAGTCGGGTAATCAGGGTGTCCAGCAGATCGCGCAGTCGATCGCCCGAGAGCCGGGTCCGTAGCTCGCGCTCCAGCAGCAGACGCGGACCCTGGGACGGGGTGAACGGAATGGCGATGAGCAGCTTGGGGTAGTAGTCCAGGCCGTGGCGCCGGTAGGCGTCGGCCCAGGCCCAGTCGAACACATACTCCCCCATGGAATGGCTCTTCAGATAGGCGGGGGCGACGCCGGCAATGCGACCGTCGAGGCGAAACACCAGGTGACTGGGTTGCCAGCCGGTGGCATTGGTGGTGCAGCCCGATTGTTCCAGCGCCTCGAAAAACTCGTAGCGCAGGAAGGGGTTGGCCCGGCCGGCCAGTCGTTCCCACTCCGCCAGGGGGATGTCGGCAATGGAACGACAGGTCTCGACAGTCAGTGACGGGGTTCCGGGTTCGGGCATGGCCTGGCAGGCTCCTTGGCATGGTCGGGGTAATCTCCCGATACCATACGCCAGAACCCGGGGTTTGATCACTGACCTGGCGGTTACTGCGCGGTCTCGTTGCAGCGCTCCTGCATCTTTTCATGCATCCGGGCGTGCCGTTTCTGGTGCTTCGCCTGCCGTTCATCCCGGATGTCATCCCAGATCGCCCGCTGCTCTGCGCTCAGTTGCAGTCGCTCGGCGATGTCCTCGTGGTGTTGCTGCATTTTTTCCCGGCGCTGTTCATGATCAAACGGGCCAGTGCCCTCGCGGAAGTGCTGGCACATTTCCTCCTTGTCGTGGTGGCCGTGGCCCCGCTTGCCGCCGTGATGGTCGGCCAGTGCCAGGGAGCCGGTGGTCAGCAGGACGGAGGCCATCAGTGCGGTAATGGCTTTGGTGCTGGTTTTGCTGCTGGGTTTGGACATGGTGATTTCCTCATTGTGAACCGCTCATGCGGTGTGGATTTGACGGAAACCATGGTAGCCCTGCCTGCCGTCAACGAGCGTCAGCGGCCTGTAAAGGTTATGTAAAGGAAACAGCCGTGAATCAGCGGCTTGTGCCACGCATGTTAGACTCTCGACAGAACAGACGGAGGCCGACCATGCAGAACCGGGTATTGCTGATCGAGGACGATGACGAGCTGCGCCAGCTGCTGGCACGTTACCTGACCAACCAGGGGTTTACGGTCCGTGAGGCCGCTAACGGACGGGACGGCCTGGCTCTGGCGTTGGGCCAGGACTGTGATCTGGTGGTGCTCGATATCATGCTGCCCGATGTCAGCGGCCTGGAGGTGCTGCGGGAGTTGCGGGCCAGCACCCACATTCCGGTTGCCCTGTTGACCGCTCGGGGCGATGAAACCGATCGGATCGTCGGTTTCGAGGTTGGCGCCGACGATTACATTCCCAAGCCCTGCAACCCTCGGGAACTGGTCGCTCGCCTGCAGGCGTTGTTGCGGCGCATCGCCTGGGACCAGAAGACCGAGGCGAGTGCCGCCCGGGTGTACGGCGACCTCAGGGTGGAACCGGATCAGCGTCGTATTTTCCAGGGTGAGGTGGCGCTGGAACTCACCGCCACCGAGTACGAAGTATTGAATGTGTTGCTGGCCCACGCCGGCAGCGTGGTGCGCAAAACCGACCTGATGCAGTGGGCCCTGGGGCGGCGCCTGGAAGCTTTCGACCGGACCCTGGACATGCACATCAGTAACTTGCGCAAGAAGCTGGGCAACGACAATCCGCCCCGGATCGAGACGGTCCGGGGCCTCGGCTACAGCTACCGGGTGCCGGTATGAAGGGCCGGCTGATGTTCCCGCTGTTCTGGCGCATCTTCCTGTCGATCTGGTTGGCGATGGCGGTCACCGTGGTGGTCAGCAACCTGGCCACACGTACGCTGCTGGATCGGGAACGACAGGCCATCGAGCGCCAGGTCGGGTTGCGTGACCTGGCTGACGAAGCGATCCAGATTCGCGAGCAGCAGGGCCGTGCCGAGGCCTGGCGCTACTTGCGGCGCCAGGGCAAGGAACTGGATCTGCACTTGATGTTGGTTGACCAGGAGGAAGGTGAGCAGCGGCTGCCGCGGGATGTCCGAAAGCGGATGAAATCCGGCTGGTACCCCCAGAAACCGGCGGTGATTGACCTCGCCGATGGCTACCGGTTGATTGCCTGGCCAAGGATGCATGGCGAAGGGTGGCTTGACCCTAGGTTCTTCCGATTGATTGAGCTGGCCCTGGCGTTTGTCCTTATCACCCTGGCCTGCTGGTGGATTGCCCGTTTCGTTTCCCGCCCGCTGAAGCACATGGAAAACACCGCCCAGCACATTGCCGCTGGCAATACCGGATTGCGGGTCAGTGACAGGATTGCCCGACGGCGGGACGAAGTCGGCCAGTTGGCTTCGGCGTTCAACGCCATGACCGAGCAATTGTGCAACCTGCTCGAACGCCAGAAGCACCTGTTGCGGGACATCTCCCATGACCTGCGCACCCCCCTGACCCGCCAACGCATCGCCATCGAACTGGCCAGCGATGGTGGCGCCGACGACGAGCTGATGGCCAGCATTCTGCGCCAGAATGAGCGCCTGGAAGCCATGACCGCGCAGATCCTCACGCTCTACCGGGTGGCGGAGCAGGGCACCGACATCGAACGCGAGCCGGTGCAGCCGGTCAAACTGCTCAATCAGGTGCTACGCAGCGCCGCCGATTACGCCGAGCACCAGGGTGTGGAGTGCCAAATGTCGGCCAGTCCCGAAGTGGCCGGAGTGGCGGTACTCGGTGATGCCGGTCTGCTGCATCGGGCCCTGGACAACATCCTGCAAAATGCTCTTGATCACACGCCGCCTGGTCGACGGGTGCAGTTGTTGGTGGGCGTGGACCAAGGCTGGGTGCGAATTGACGTTGAGGACGAAGGCGAAGGCGTTGCCGCCGAGCTGCTGTCCCAGTTATTCGAGCCGTTTTTCCGAGCCGATAAAGCCCGAGGCGGGCAGGGCTGGGGGCTAGGATTGGCGATCGCACGGGATATTGTCAGCGCGCACGATGGTCGCATCGCCGCAACCGGGGCCGAGTCTGGTGGCCTGCGGGTGACGGTGGAATTACCGGTCTTCACCCGGGTCTGAGTCTCGCGGAGCTGGCGTGATCGGTGTCTGCTCCGGCAGCAACCGGGCGGCGGCGGAGAAATCGATGCCGGCGCGCAGTTCGTCGTCGTCGAAGCGGACGCCGCAGCCGGCTTTTTTCAGTTTGGCCGGGGCCGCGGTACCGGCACCTCGGGCATCGAGCCCGGACGCGTTTTCGAATTCATCTGACATGGATACCACCAACCAATGAGCAAAGATTACCCGGTGCCGGCAGGATACCTTGAGCGGGAGACGGAAGTGAAGAAAAGCCGGTTCATCGCCCGGGTGGCGCCGGTCGGCTCCCGGGACGAGGTCAAGCAGTGGCTGGACGAGGCGCACCGGGATCACCCGGATGCCCGGCACATCTGTTGGGCCTACCAGATCGGCCGCCCGGGCGCGGCCGCGGAGGCGGCCATGAACGACGACGGGGAACCCTCCGGCACCGCCGGCAAACCCATTCTCAACGTGATTCAGCACAAGGACATGGGCGACGTGCTGGTGATGGTCATCCGCTACTTTGGCGGCATCAAACTGGGCGCCGGGGGCCTGGTACGGGCATACGCGGGCGCCGCCGAGAGCGTGCTTTCGGCGGTGGATCGGGTGGTGCAAAAGCCCATGGTGCAGGCCCGGGTCACCATGGACTTCGCCGACGAGCAGCCGGTTCGGCATTGGTGCGAGGTGCACGGCGCGAATCTTGAGTCGGTTGACTACGGTGCCGCGGTATCGGCACGGTTATCGCTGCCGGAAGAGGCGGTGGAAGCACTTGTCGCGTTCTGCGAGGCCCAGAAACTGGATTACGGTTTCGACAGGTGAGGAACCAAAGGGGCATCGAGGTACGTGTGCTAGGCGTATACTGCATGTAAAACACGACTACACAGGAGAACAGGTTTATGCGTTTGCTGATGATTGCGGCGATGGCGTTGGTCCTTTCCGGGTGCGCCAGCAACGTCGTGACGGATTACAACTCCTCGGCGGTGTTTGGCAACTACGCCACCTGGGCCTTTGCTCAGGATGCGGGCAGTGGCTCCTTTGTGTCCCTGGATGGCAGTCGTATTCAGACCGCCGTAGAGCGGGAACTGAACCGCAAGGCCATGCGCAAGGTGTCCAAGACCGAAGCGGACCTGCTGGCCAACTGGCAGATCGTGGAAGAGGAACGGCTTGAACAGACCGGCGTTGGCCTTGGTTTCGGATTTGGCCGCAGCAACTTTGGCTGGGGCATTTCCGCGCCGCCGCCCGTCCGGGAAGTCACCGAGGGCAAACTGGTGGTGGAGCTGATCGACACCAACACCAACGAAGTGGTCTGGCGGGCGGCCAGTCGCCGTTACCTGACCGAAAGCCAGTCCCCGGAGACCCGGCGCGAGCTGATCGATGAGGTGGTCGCGGAAATGTTTTCCAAGTACCCTCCGGGCGTCGGCTGATCCTGCGGGGTTGGCGGCACCAACACACCCGAGGGACAGGAGCACGAATCCGACATGAAGAAACGATCTGAAGGCGGGCTGGTTTTCTCCACCGAGCAGGGCCGAATGTGCCCGGACTGCCGCAATCCGGTGTCGGAGTGCTCCTGTGGCCAGGCGACCCGGCCTGCCGGTGATGGCGTCGTTCGGGTCAGTCGGGAGACCAAGGGGCGCAAGGGCAAGGGCGTCACTCTCGTAACCGGCATTCCCCTCGACGACAAGGCGCTGAAGGCCTTCGCCAAGGTGCTGAAGGCCAAGTGCGGTACCGGCGGCACCGTCAAGGACGGCACGGTTGAGATTCAGGGCGACCAGCGGGACATCCTGGTGCCGCTGCTACAAGCCGAGGGTTGGACCGTCAAGCGCTCCGGAGGCTGATGCCGTAAGCAGATGGTCGGACACGCAAACGGTCTGACCGCGCGCTACAATGACACCCAAGCACCTGATTCATGGTGAATCCAGCCAATCCGACCCTGCCGGTTCCTACGTAGTTTCGGTCGGATTTTTTGACCGGAGGCAAGCATGCACATAGTGGTTTTGGGCGCGGGCGTCGTGGGCACCACCACCGCCTGGTATCTGCAGAAGCAGGGGCACCAGGTAACGGTGGTTGATCGACAGAGCGATGCCGGTCTGGAAACCAGTTATGCCAACGGCGGCCAGGTTTCGGTGTCCCACGCCGAACCCTGGGCCAACCCTTCCGCTCCCCTCAAAGTGTTGAAGTGGCTGTTCCAGGCCGACGCGCCCTTGTTGTTCCGGCCGCGGCTTGATCCGGCCCAGTGGCGCTGGGCACTGGCGTTCCTGCGGGAATGCACCTCGGCCCGGGCCGCCTACAACATCCGGCAGATGGTCAATCTGGGCACCTACAGTCGGGCTCAGCTACAGGCGCTGCGGCAGGAAGCGGGCATTGAATACGACGCCCTTTCAAAAGGCATACTGCACTTCTACACCAATGCCCAGGAATTCGACGGCGCCATGGAGCCCACCCGCATCATGCAGTCCCTCGGTTGCGACCGCCAGGTGATCGATGCGGACCAGGCGGTGGCCCTGGAGCCGGCCTTGAAACCGATCCGGAATCGCATTGCCGGCGCCACCTACACCTCGGAAGACGAATCCGGTGACGCCCGCAAATTTACCCAGAATCTGGCCCGGAAGTGCGCCGAGGCTGGCGTGGAATTCTGCTACCACACCGAGGTGCTTGGCTTCGAGCACGCCGGCGACCGGATTCTTGGCGTTCAGATCCTGAGGGAAGGCGGGCACGAGACCCTGCGGGCTGATGCCTACGTGCTGAGCCTGGGCAGTTTCAGTGCGCCGCTGGCGAAGAAGCTGGGGCTGACCCTGGATATCTACCCGGCCAAGGGCTATTCCATCACGGTGCCGGTCAAGAATGAGGATGCCGCTTTCAACGTCAGCCTGACCGACGATGAGTACAAGCTGGTGTACTCACGGCTTGGCGACCGCCTGCGGGTGGCCGGCACGGCCGAGCTCAATGGCTACTCCCGGGAACTCAACTACACCCGGTGCCGGGCCATCGTCCGGCGCACGGCGGAGGTGATGCCGGAGGCCGGCCATTGGGACCAGGCCCGATTCTGGACCGGCCTGCGGCCGGCGACGCCCTCCAACGTGCCCTATGTGGGCAAGAGTCATTTGGCCAACCTGTACCTGAACACCGGCCACGGCACTCTGGGTTGGACTCACTCCTGCGGCTCCGCTGCCGCACTTGCGGACATCATCGACGGTCGCAAGCCGGAAGTGGATTTTGCCTTTAGCGGTTTTTAACCGGCACAGGAATAAAAAAAGCCAGCTCCGGGGAGCTGGCTTTTTGCTATCGGGCGGCGATCAGCCCAACTGATCCCGAATCAGCTTCTTGTTGATCTTGCCGACGCTGGTCTTGGGAATGTCTTCCACGAAATCAATCTGCTCGGGAATCGCCCACTTGTTGATTTCGCCAGAATCGACAAACTGCTTGAGGTGTTGCTGAATGTCCTCGATGGTCGCGGTCTCGCCGGGCTTCAGGGTTACCAGCGCGTGCGGGCGTTCGCCCCACTTGTCGTCGGGAACGCCCACCACCGCCGTGGCGGCCACGGAAGGATGCTGGCTGATCAGGTTTTCCAGGTCCAGGGAGGAAAGCCACTCGCCGCCGGTCTTGATCACGTCTTTGATGCGGTCCTTAATCACCAGGGTGTTGTCGGGCTCCATCGAGGCCACGTCGCCGGTGTGCAGCCAGCCGCCCTGCCACAGTTCCTCACCCTTTTCCTTTTCCTTGAAGTAGCTCTGGGTCAGCCAGGGTGCCCTGGCCACCACTTCGCCCTTGGCCTCACCGTCGTGGGGCACGGGCTTGCCGTCAGGATCGACAATTTCCAACTGGACCATGGGCACGGCGATGCCGGTCTTGGTGCGCTTGGCGGTCTGCTGCTCAAGGGGCAGCTCAAGGTCTTCCGGCTTCAGGTGGGTGGCGCTCAGCAGCGGGCACGTCTCTGACATGCCGTAACCGGTGTACATGCGGATGCCGTACTTGGCGCCGGCGTCGCACAGGCTCTTGGTCAGGGCGCTGCCGCCGATGAGCACGTGCCAGTTGCTGAGGTCGGCGGATTTAATGGACTCGGTGCCCATCATCATCTGCATCACCGTGGGCACGCAGTGGGAGAAGCTGACCTTGTGCTGCTTGAGCAGGTCCACCAGCAGCTCCGGCTCATAGCGGCCAGGGTACACCTGTTTGATGCCCAGCAGGGTCGCGGCGTAGGGCACGCCCCAGGCGTGCACGTGAAACATGGGGGTGACCGGCATGTACACAGAGCTGGAGCGCAACAGCGGCAGCTCGTCGTAGGCGGACAGGGAACCGACCATGCCCATGGTGTGCAGCACCAGCTGGCGGTGGCTGAAGAACACCCCCTTGGGGTTGCCGGTGGTGCCGGTGGTGTAGAAGGTGGTGGCCACACTGTTCTCGTCGAAGTCCGGGAAATCGAACTCGGTGCCGGCCTGGGCCAACAGCGCCTCGTACTCGCCGGCGGTGGGCAGCTCGGTGGCCTTGGCGGCGCCCTCGTCGGTCAGCTGAATGTAGGTTTTTACAGTTTTGATGTCATCTTTGACCGACTCGAGGATCGGTAGGAAGTCATCGTGCACCAGCACCAGGTCGTCCTCGGCGTGGTTCATGGTGTAGACGATCTGGTCCGGCGACAGGCGTACGTTCACAGTGTGCAGCACGGCACCGATCATCGGAATCGCGAAGAAGCACTCCAGGTAGCGAGGGGTGTCCCAGTCCATCACCGCCACGGTATCGCCCGCTTTCACGCCTGCGTCGGTGAGGGCATTGGCCAGACGGTGAATCCGCTCTACCAGGTCGGTGTAGGTGTACTTGCTGCGATTGGCGTAAACGATCTCCTGATCCGGATGGTAACGGGGACCAGAGAGCAGCAGTTGTTTGATCAGCAGCGGGTACTGGTAGGCGTTGTCCGCTGGCGGGAGAATTCGGGTCTGTGCCATCACAGGTATCCTCTTGCTCGGTTATTGGTGTTGTTGCGAGAAGCAGGATTTAATCTGACACAGTTTGGATAAAATAGGAAGCTAAGGTAATGGAAAAGCCACAGGGACTTCCGGCCTTTTTCTTCAGTGGCCGGCGGTCGCCTGCGGCTTGAGAATCCCGGCGTCCATCCGGGTATCGGGCGTAGCTTACTCGTAGGTGCAGAGGTAGGCGGTGTCGATGTCGGTCTTGGCCTTGAAGCTGGCCTGGCCGGCAACATCGAAGCTCTCACCGGCACCGTAGGTCATCCACTCGTCCACGCCCGGCAGCAGCACGGTCAGGGCACCGCTGATGACGGTCATGGTTTCCTTCTTGCTGGTGCCGAACTCGTACTCGCCCGGGCTGATGACACCCACGGTCGCCGGCAGCGTCGAGGTCTGGAACGCAATGGACTTGGCCTTGCCTTCGAAATATTCGTTAACTTTGAGCATGTGCTGGCTCCTCGAAAATGGATGGGGCGACTACTATACGGCAAATTTGGACAAGTCCAATGACAAATTTGCGCACAGCAGCGGACGCCCTCGCCATCACTGATCCCAGGGGTTGCCCTCGGTCTTGTCCATGGTAGGCACGCCGATGTGCATGGCGGCTTTGGCCAGGATGTTGGCGCTCACCGGGGCGGTCATGAACAGGAACACGGTGACCAGGATTTCGGAGATACCGATGCCGCCCTCGAGACTGCTGAAGTAGATCACCGAGCTCAGCATGATGGCGCCCACGCCCACGGTGGTGGCCTTGGTGGGGCCGTGCAGACGGGTGTAGAAGTCCGGCAGCCGGGCCAGACCAATGGCGCCGATCAGGGTAAAGGCACCACCTATCACCAGCAGCAGACTGATGGCGTATTCCGCAAACTGACTCATCACATTAATCCTCGATCGCTAATCGTGCGAGTGCCGACGTTATTCAATGACGCTGCCCCGTTTCAGGTACTTGGCCATAGCCACGGTACCGACAAAACCCATCACCGCAATCAGCAGCGCCGATTCGATGTACATGCGCGTGCCCAGGGTAATCCCGAGCAGGATGATCAGCGCAATGGCGTTGATGTACAGGGTGTCCAGGGCCAGCACCCGGTCCGGGGCATCGGGACCCTTGATCAGCCGGTAGACGTTGAGCAGGGCTGCCAGGGTGACCATGCCGATGGTCAGATAGAGGGCGAAGGTGATCATTCGAACATCTCCTGCAGCGGTTTTTCGTAGCGGGTGCGGATGGCGTTGATGACTTCCTCGCTGCTCTCGGCGTCCAGGGCGTGAATCAACAGGATCTTGTTGTCGTCACTGACGTCCACGGACACGGTGCCCGGGGTGAGCGAGATGGTGCTGGCCAGCAGGCTGATGGCCAGGGGCTGTTCCAGCTCCAGCGGGTAGCACACGAACATCGGCCGTGGCTTGCGCGGGCTCAGGATCAGTCGAGCCACCTCAACACTGGCAATCACAATGTCCCACAGCACTCGCAGCAGGTAGGCCGGCAGGCGCCAGGGCTTGGTGAAGGTCGGCGGCTCGGGCCAAAACGCCTGGGTCAGCTGGGGAATCGCCCAGGCCAGTACCAGGCCCAGCACCAGGCTGCCACCGGAGATGCCGTCACTGAGAAACTGCCAGATGGTGAACAGCACCAGGCTGAGCCAGGGCTGGGGAAAGCTGAGACGGTCAAACATTAGTTGTCCTCCCCGACCATGGAGGTCTTCAGGGTGTCGAGGTAGCCGTCAGGGTTCAGCAGCTGGACCGCGGTGGCGTCGGTGAACTCGCTGATGGGGCCGGCCAGGACCACGATCACCACACTCAGGCCTACGAGAGCGCCGGCGGCTACAGACACGTTGCCGCACAGCGGTTTGGGTTCCTCGATATGGCCCTCATTGTTACGCCAGAACACGATACTGCCGGCCCGGCTATAGGCGACCACGGTAAAGAAGCTGCCGATCAGCACCACCGACCAGAGCCAGGCCATTTCCACGCCGGACAGCACTGACTGCAGGATCAGCAGTTTGGCGAAGAAGCCACTCAACGGCGGCAAGCCGGCTGCGGCGACGGCACCGACGAGGAACAGCACGCTCAGGAAGGTGCGGTTGCGCATGCGCGGCGCAGTCACGATCTTGTCTTTGGCGCTGCCGCGCTGGTTCGAGACCATTTCCGCCACCAGGAACAGACCGCCTACGGTCAAGGTGGTGCTGAGCAGGTAGAACAGGGCCGCAGATATGGCCTCGGCAGAGCCCAGGGCAATGGGCGCCAGCAGCGTGCCCACGGAGATGATGACCTGCCAGGCCACCAGGGTTTTCAGGTTGTCGGCACCCAGGGCGCCGATCACACCCATGGTCAGGGTGATCAGGGCCAGCGGGAACAGCCAGTCCATGCCCAGGTTGGCCAGGGCACCGGCGTCGTCACCGAACACCAGCAGGTATACCCGCAGGATGGCGTAGATGCCGACCTTGGTCATCACCGCAAACAGGGCAGCGACCGGCGCCGTGGCGCTGGCGTAGGCCTTGGGCAGCCAGAAGCACAGCGGAATCAGCGCGGCCTTAAGGGCAAACACCACCAGCAGCATCATGCCGCCGGCCTCCACAATGTTGAGACCCTCGCCGCTCAAGGCCGGAATTTTCAGGGCCAGGTCGGCCATGTTCAGGGTGCCGGTGACGCTGTAGATCATGCCGACACTGATCAGGAACACCGCGGAGCCCGCCAGGTTCAGGACCACATAATGCAGGCTCGGGATACTGCGGCTGCGCCCGCCCCCGTGCATCAGCAGGCCATAGGAGGCGATGAGCAGGACCTCGAAGGCCACGAACAGGTTGAACAGGTCACCGGTCAGGAAGGCGATGTTCAGGCCCAGCAGTTGGAACAGGAACAGGCCATGGAACTGGCGGTTGCCCTCGTCGGCGCCACCGATGGCGTAAATGTGGCTGAACAGCGCCAGCACTGCGGTCAGTACCAGCATCAGTGCGGCCAGCCGATCCAGCACCAGCACGATGCCGAACGGCGGCTGCCAGTTGCCAAACGCGTACAGGCGGTAGCTGTCGTCGCTGGCCAGCACCACCAGCACAATGGTGGAGACCAGCAGCAACACCGTAGTGGCAATGGCCAGGGTCCGGCGCAGGCTGATGGGCGCATAGCCCATGAACACCTGGAGGATGCCGCCAAGCAGGGGAATCAGGATGGGTGCGGTAAGCCAGTGGTTCATTTACCGGTCTCCTCCTGCTGCCGTCGGTCCTGGGCGGCGGTGACGTCCTGATGGCCGTCGACGTGGTCATCGTCCTGGTCCGCAAGGCTGCGCAGCGCCAACACCACCACAAATGCGGTCATGGCGAAGCCGATTACGATCGCCGTCAGCACCAGGGCCTGGGGCAGCGGATCGGAATAGCTTTCAGCGGTGCCGAGCACCGGTTGCGCGCCCGTGGCCAGCCGGCCGCTGGAGAACAGGAACAGGTTTACGCCGTAGGAAATCAGGGTCAGGCCGACCACTACCGGGAAAGTGCGGGCCCGCAGCAGCAGGTAAACGCCGGAAGCGGTCAATGCGCCAATGACCAGTGCAAAGACAAGCTCCATTTACAGGCCCCCCTTAGGACTCTTGATTGCTGAGTGCGGCGACAACCGCCCGATGCTGACCAGGGCCAGCAGGGTGGCGCCAATCACGGTGAGGTACACGCCCAGGTCAAAGACCAGGGCCGAGGCCACCTCGAATTTGCCCACCACCGGCCAGGTGATGTAATCGAAGGTGGATGTCAGGAACGGGTAGCTGAACGCGAAGCTGCCAGCGCCGGCAATCACCGCGAACAG
>JBPEXK010000038.1:0-14032 GCA_052031745.1 Marinobacter sp.
CGGATGCGGCGGATTTGGCTGCCGGACAGGTCCAGCTTGTCGAAGTCCGCTTTCAAGTCGGTGTTCTTCAGATCAATGACCAGCCTGGCCGGACTCTTGAGCGAAAAGATGTTGTGTTCCACTTTGCCAGCGGTATCCAGCACCAGGCGCGTGTGATCCGGCGCTGGCCAGATCCGCACGCCGTCCACCCGGGTGCCCGCCTGTGCGGTCGACAACAGGAACAGCATGGCAACCAACGCCATGCGTACCAACGCGCTTAACCGAGTCGTTACCCTATTCATACTGCTGTCCTGCTTGAAAAAACGACATAACCCGACACTGTTACTGATCCGGCCCGACCAATTCCAGTTGATTCAACAGCGAGGCTCCCTTCTCCGACCCCGCCCGCAACACTACCGAGCGCCCCTCGCGTTCCCGCTCCAGACGTATTTCCAGATCCGGGTCGGGCAACACGCCCTGCCCGCGCTCGGGCCACTCGATCAGACACAGATTTGGGCCGGAAAAGTAATCCCGGATGCCCATGTACTCCAGCTCGTCCGGATCACCCACGCGGTAGAGATCAAAGTGATAGGCTGGCATGCGCAGATCCTCGTAGGGCTCCACCAGGGTGTAAGTGGGGCTCTTTACTGCGCCCTCGTGCCCCAAACCGCGAATCACGCCCCGGCTCAGGGTGGTCTTCCCCATACCCAGGTCGCCATCGAGGAACACGGTCAAGCCGTCGCCGGAGGCGAGCGTGCAGCGCGCCAACTCCTGACCTAGCTGCTCGGTTTCCGCCTCGCCAGCCAGAAACAGCCGGCGCTCATTGCCGAAAATAGTCATGGCTCCTCCCGATCCTGCCAGGCGTAGGTTTCAGATTCTCGAAAAACGGAGGGCAAGGCATCGATGACGTCGGTGGGAATCAACCCGATAAAGCCTTTCGCTTCGGAGGCCCGGTTGGCCGCCGCCAGGTGCGCCGAGGCCGCCACCACCGATGCCTCGCGGGCGTTGCCCAACTGTCCGTAGACGGCGCCAATCAGGCCCGCCAGCACATCGCCCATACCGCCCGTGGCCATGCCCGGGTTGCTGCCGCTGACAATATCAACGGTTTCGCCCTCGGACGCAATCACCGTACCGGCGCCTTTCAACAACACCGTACCGCCGTACATGCTCTCCAGCGTACGGGCTGCTCCGACCCGATCCGCCTCCACCTCCGGCACCAGGCAACCGAGTAATCGGGCAGCCTCACCGGGATGCGGGGTGAGAATCTGGTTGTCCGCCGGTACCGCCACCCGGGTCGACAACAGATTGAGGGCGTCGGCATCCAGCACCCTGGGCTTGTTGCTGTCGATGACCTGTTCCAGCATTTGCTGGCCCCAGGCACCCTGCCCCATGCCAGGGCCACACACCACTACGGTGGCCGCCTCCAGCAAGGGCGGCAGTTCCGAGCCATGAATCAGGCCGTGCACCATCACCGAGGGGCACCGGGCCAGAGCTGCGGTAACATGCTCTGGCCGTGTCGCCAGCGACACCAACCCGGCGCCGGCGCGAGCCGCTGCCTCTGCAGCCATCAGGCCGGCCCCGCCAAAGCCACGCTCGCCGGCCACAATCAGCACATGACCAAAACGGCCTTTGTGGGCGTTGGCTGGCCGGCGCGGCAGCCAGGCACGGGCGGCGGACCAATCCAATCGGTTGGCGATTGGGCGCTGACCGCTGCGCCCGATACTGTCCTCGGTATCAAGGGCTTCGAAGACCACTTTACCGGCCACGGCCGAACCCTGTCCGGTGAACAGCCCACATTTGAGACCGATGAAGGTGACCGTCAGGTCGGCGCGTACCACGTCGCCCTTAGTCGCCCCGGTGGTCGCATTCAAACCGGAGGGCACATCAATGGCCAGAATCGGTGCGCCCGAGTGGTTGCACCGACCAATCAGACCGGAAAAGGGTTCCCTGGGTGCGCCGGAGACCCCGGTGCCCAGCATGGCGTCCACCACCACACCGGCGTCGGCGAACAGCTCATCCAACGTTTCTGAAGTCAGCGCCGACAGTTCCTGCACGGCGACGCCGTCCGCCACCGCCTTTTGCCAGGCCTTACGGGCATCCCCCGACAGTTTCTCGGTGGGCGCTACGGCCAGACACTGGACCACCAGACCATGACGGGCCGCGTTGGCGGCTACCAGGTAGCCATCACCGCCGTTGTTGCCGGCGCCACAGAGCACCAATATTGAACCGGCTTCCGGCCACGCTCGCACCATCCGACGAAACGCCGCATAGGCTGCGCGCTGCATCAGATCGAAGCCGTCCACGCCCTCCTGATCAATCACGTAACGATCGATCGCCCGCACGCCATCGGCGGAAAACAGCGCGTCTGGTAAACTGCTCGCATGGGACGGCGGCATAAGCCCTTGCTCCCGTTACAGAATCCGGTTTAAGAAAAATGGCCATATACCTGTAAAGCATAGCAAAACAGGGGAAAAGGTCATAACTTAATCAAATTAAAGTCCGGCGCCGCGATACAACGGCGTCCGCGTCGCCACCACAGGCCCCATGAGCACAGCACCCGACCGATCCAGCACCACCGAAAACTTCACCGAACTGGTCAGCCAAATGCGCGACTGGGCCAAGGAGCTCGGCTTCGCGGACCTGGGCATCACCCTGCCCGACACCGGCGAACATGCCCGGCACCTGCAGGACTGGCTGGCTCGGGGTCACCACGGTGAAATGGAGTACATGGGCTACCACGGGGACAAGCGCTACACCCCGCGGTCGTTGGTACCCGGCACTGCCCGGGTGATTTCCGTTCGCATGGACTACCTGCCGGCCCCGGACAGCCCGAAAGAAGCGCTTACTAACCGGGAAGGCGCCTACATTACCCGGTACGCGCTCGGTCGGGATTACCACAAGCTGATCCGGAAGCGGCTGGCGACGCTGGCCAGCCGCATCGACGACGCGCTCAGCGGCTACGAGTACCGTGCCTTTGTCGACAGTGCACCGGTGCTGGAGCGGGCCCTGGCACAACGGGCCGGGCTGGGCTGGATAGGCAAGAACGCCATGCTGATTCACCCGAAGGCGGGGTCGTTTTTCTTCCTGGGCGAGATTTTCACCACCGCCCCTCTGCCGGTGGACGAACCGTTTGCCACTGAGCACTGCGGCAGCTGTACCGCTTGCCTGGACCTGTGCCCCACCGATGCCTTCACCGGCCCCCACCAACTGGATGCCCGGCGCTGCATTAGCTACCTCACCATTGAGCTGCGCGGCAGTATCCCGGAAGAGCTGCGCCCGTTGATGGGCAACCGGGTGTTCGGCTGCGACGACTGCCAGTTGGTGTGCCCGTGGCAAAAGTTCAGCAAGCCCACCGGCGAGGCCGATTTTCAGCCCAGGCACGGGCTCGACAACAGCTCGCTGGCCGAGCTGTTTCTCTGGACCGAAGAGCAGTTTTTGAAACGCACCGAAGGCTCCGCCATCCGCCGTACCGGCTATCGGGGCTGGCTTCGCAACCTGGCGGTCGGGCTCGGCAATGCGCCGTCAACCATTCCGGTGATCGAGGCCCTGAAACAACGTGCGGACCACCAGGATGAAATGGTCCGCGAGCACGTGCAGTGGGCCCTGAGGCAGCACGGCTTATAGCTTGAAGAAGGTGTCCCGGTAGTGGCGCAGCTCGTTGATGGAGTCGCGGATATCGTCCAGGGCCAAGTGGCTGCCCTGCTTTTTGACACCGGCCAGCACGTCCGGCCGCCAGCGGCGCGCCAACTCCTTGATGGTGGACACGTCCAGGTTGCGGTAGTGGAAGAACGCCTCCAACTGCGGCATGTACTTCACCAGGAAACGCCGGTCCTGGCCGATGCTGTTACCGCACAGGGGCGATTTACCCGGTTCGACATACTGCTGTAGGAAATCCAGGGTTTGCTGTTCCGCCTCGGCCTCGCCCACGGTGCTTGCTTTCACGCGCTGGGTCAGGCCGCTGGCACCGTGGGTGTTGGTGCACCATTCGTCCATGGCGTCGAGCAGGCTGTCGGGCTGATGCACGGCGATCACCGGTCCCTCGGCCACCAGGTTCAGGTCCGAATCGGTAACGATGGTGGCCATTTCGATGATCCGCTCTTTCTCCGGGTCGAGCCCGGTCATTTCCAGATCAATCCAAACTAAGCGATTGCCTTCTGCCATTGTCAGTTCCTAACCTCGTTCATCTAGGGAGTGGAGTTGGGCGATAACTGTGTATTGTGGCCGATTCACGTATGATGTGACACCTCACCCCAACGAATACTGGCATTTGACTGTTAATGGCTAAACGGCGACTGAACAAGCAACAGCAATTCCGCATCAAGAAAATCCAGGAAGAGCGGGCCGCGCGGGCGGCCAAGAAGGAAAAGGCGGTGCAGGAACAGGCCGACGCCGGCGAACTGGGCCCGGAACAGGAGGGCCTGATCATCGCCCATTACGGCCAGCAGCTGGATGTGGAAGGCCTGGAGGGGGAATATCAGGGAGTCGTGGTGCGCTGCTTCGTGCGCGCCAACATCGACAGTCTGGTCACCGGGGACCGGGTGGTGTGGCGCTCTGGCCGCAATAATTCGGGGGTGATCGTCGCCCGCTGCGAGCGCCAGAACCTGCTGCAGCGGCCCGACAATTTTGGCGCACTCAAACCGGTCGCCGCCAACATTGATCACATCATCCTGGTGCTGGCGGCCGAGCCGGAACCCCACGACAACCTGATTGACCGCTATTTGGTGGCGTCCGAAATCACTGACATACCCGCGGTCATCCTGCTCAATAAGACCGACCTGATCACCGATCAGAATCGCGACTACCTGGACGCCCTGCTCGACCGTTACGCGGCCCTCGGATACCAGGTGGTGCGAACCTCGGCGGCGGCGTCCGGTGACCGGCCGGCGCCCGAGGTGGAAGCGCTGGTGAAGAACCAGACCAGCGTGTTCGTGGGCCAGTCCGGCGTTGGCAAGTCGTCCATCATCCAGACCCTGATCCCTGATGAGGAAATCAGGGTCGGCGCGGTTTCAGAAAGCACCGGCAAAGGGGTGCACACCACCACTACCGCGCGGCTGTTCCACTTGCCAATTGGCGGCGAATTAATTGATTCGCCGGGCATCCGGGAATTTGGTCTGTGGCACATGACGCCCCAGGAGATTGAATACGGGTTTCGGGAAATTCGCGACGAAATCGGCCACTGCAAGTTCCGCAACTGCCGACACATGGGGGATCCCGGCTGCGCCATTGATGCCGCCGCGGCCAACGGCAAGATCAGCCAGGAACGTCTGCGCAGCTTTCACCGCATCCTGCAGGATATGGCCGAACAACAGGCCCGCGGGCTCAAGCTGGATTAAAACCGGCTCGCTTCAGACTCCCGAGGATTACCAGTTCAGCTCGCCTGGCTCCGGCTCCGGCTTCTCCTCCAGCCACTCTCCGCTCTCCAGGCGCTCCGCGGCCTGCTGTTTGTCTTCCTCACTTGGCTGAGTCAGATCAATCAACGGCACATCACCCTGTCCGGCGTTGTCCTGGATACCCTGGGCGGCTTTCTTGTTAAGCACGATGATCGAAATGCGGCGGTTGACCGGTGCCGTCGGGTCGGCCTTGTCGAACATCACCGAATCACTCAAACCCACCACGCGACCAATCTGCTCTGAGCGCACCCCACCGGCAACCAGAGCCCGGCGCGCGGTGTTGGCCCGATCGGCAGAGAGCTCCCAGTTGGTATAACCTGGGCGCCCCTTGAACGGCGTGGCGTCGGTGTGGCCAGTCAGACTCAGTTTGTTGTCCACCGTGCCCAGAGTCTTCGCCAGTTCGAACAGGATATCCTGGGAGTAGTACTTCAGTTCGGCCCGACCGCTGTCGAACATGGGCCGACCGGAGCGGTCAACAATCTGGATGCGCAGCCCCTCATCGGTGATATCGATCAGGAGCTGGTCCTTGAATTCCTGCAGGGTCTGGTTCTGCTCGATCCGCTCCTTGAGCTCCTGGAACAGCTCCTTCATTCGGCGCTGCTCGAGAGTCTCCGAGAGCTCATCCACCACCTCGTCTTCGATCTGGATGTCGCTCGACGCCACATCTTGACTGGCTTCATTAACCACCGAGGCACTGCCGCCAAGATCTACTGGGTTGGGCGAGCCACCGTCGGTGAACCCAACCGGGTCCCGGAAGTAGCCTTCCACCGCCTTGATCTGTTCCGGCGATGCGGTGGCGGTGAGCCAGAGCACCAGGAAGAACGCCATCATCGCGGTGGCAAAATCGGCGAACGCCACCTTCCAGGAGCCGCCGTGGTGTCCGCCGGCGACAACCTTCTTGCGCTTGATGATAATCGGCTGCTCTTCCACGCCTCAGCTCCGAATCGGGATGGGAATCAGGTTCACTTGCCGCGAACGTGATCGTTCAATTCCTGGAAGCCGGGCCGCTTGTCGGTCGGCAGGGCCTTGCGGCCGAATTCGATGGCCATTTGCGGCGCTTGCCCGGACAAGGTCGCCACGATCGACGACTTCACGCACTCATAGGCCTTCAGTTCGTAGCGCGCGGAATGCTCCATGGCGATGGAGAGTGGGCCAACAAAGCCATAGCCCATGAAGATACCGAGGAAGGTGCCGACCAACGCGGCCGCGACACTCAGGCCGATACGCTCGGGCCCCTCGGACAGGAAGTTCATGGTGATCACGATGCCAAGCACGGCCGCGACGATCCCCAGGCCCGGGAGCGCGTCGGCAACTTTGTTCACAGCGTGAGCAGGCTCTTCCAGCTCGTGGTGACGGCTGTCGATTTCGTTCTCCATCATGCCTTCGAGCTCGTGGGTGGCCATGTTGCCGGAGCTGATGATGCGCAGATAGTCGGTGATGAAGGCGAGCAATTCCTTGGATTTCATGATGGCCGGATAGCGACTGAAGATCTGGCTCGCCTCCGGGTTGTCGATATCCTCTTCGATCGCCATCACGCCCTGCTTTCTGGACTTGTCGAAAATCTCATAGAGCAGGCTCAACAGATCCATGTAGAAGGACTTGTTGAACGGCGACCCCGTCAATTGGCGAAGAATGCCCTGAAACACTTCCTTGACCGTGTGCATGGGATTGGCAATCACAAACGCCCCGAGCGCAGCGCCAAAAATGATCAGCACTTCCGTCGGTTGCCAGAGAACCATGAGATTACCGCCATGCAGAACGTACCCTGTCATGACGCTTGCAAGGACAACTACTGCACCAATGATCAATAACATGGGAAGAGATACACGCCTTGGTTACAGGTTATTGGCGACCATGATCACAGGCCGCATTATTTGGGCTCCGATAATAGCAAGGCTTTCCGCCGGGCGAGAAGCCAGGAAACAATTTCTATACAGAGGCCAGTCTTTGGTAGAATGCGCGCCTTTGCGCTCAAAGGGTTACTTTCAATGCTTAGCAAGCTGTTCGTTCTGAGTCAGTACGTCACGCCTCAACTCGCGGTTTCCCGCTTTGCCGGTCGCCTGGCCGATAACGACAGTAACCCTGGGCTCAAGAATCGCGTCATCAAGTGGTTTATCGGCCGCTACGGCGTAAACATGAGCGAAGCCGCCGAACCGGACCCGACCGCCTACCCCAGTTTCAACGCCTTCTTTACCCGGGCCCTGAAACCCGGTCTACGTCCTATCGCCGAGGGTGAAAAGACCTTTGTCAGCCCGGTCGACGGCGCCATCAGCCAGCTCGGACAGGTCAGCAATGATCGGGTGTTCCAGGCCAAGGGCCAGTCCTTCAGCCTGACTGAGTTGCTTGGCGGCGACGCCAACTGGGCCGACACCTTCAAGGACGGCGAGTTCTCCACCATCTACCTGTCGCCGAAGGACTACCACCGCATTCACATGCCCATGGCCGGCACCCTGCGGGAGATGGTGTACATCCCGGGCAAACTGTTTTCGGTTAACCCGGTCACTGCGGAGAACGTGCCAAACCTGTTTGCTCGCAATGAGCGGGTAGCGTGCATCTTCGACACCGACGCCGGCCCCATGGCCCTGGTACTGGTCGGCGCGATGATCGTTGGCAGTGTCGAAACCGTGTGGTCGGGCGTGGTTGCCCCGGGCAATGGCGAGGTCACCACCACCCGTTACCAGGGCGAGCAAGCGCAAGCCTTCGCCAAGGGCGAGGAAATGGGGCGGTTCCGCCTGGGCTCGACGGTGGTGATGGTAATGCCCAAAGGCGCGGTGAACTGGAACGACGACCAGGTCGCCGGCAAGACGGTGCGTATGGGTGAGGCTTTCGGCACGCTGGCATAAGCCAGCGTCTCAGGCCCGCTCGAAAGGAAACGCCAGCACCTGGGCAATGTCGCGCACGCCCAACTTCAGCATCAGCAGACGATCCAACCCCAGGGCAACACCGGCGCAATCCGGCAACCCCGACTCGATGGCGGCCAGAAACGCCTCATCCACCTCCATGGCCGGCTTATTCGACGCCTGTCGAAGCCGGTTATCGGCCTCGAACCGACGCCGCTGTTCGGCGGCATCCGCCAGTTCCCAGTAACCATTGCATAACTCAAGCCCGTCGATGTAGAGCTCGAACCGGTGCGCCACCGGATGCCCCGCCTGCTCGGATATCCGAGCCAGGGCGGCCTGGGACGCCGGGTAACCAACGATGAACTCCGGCACCTCGCGTCCGAGGTTAGGCTCGACGGCAAAACTCATGAGCAGGTCGAGACAGGCATCCCGATCCAAATCCTTGAGCTGCTCGGGCTCCAGCCACTGACCGCAGCGCTGGCGTAACTCCTGGTCACTGGCGACAAAGGGATCGAGCCCGGCCCAGGTTGTCACCGCCTCGCGATAGGACACGTTCCGGGGGCGCGCACAGCCAAGCCAGCCACACACCAGGTCGGCCACTTCCGCCATTAGCTCGGTGTCGGTGAAGCCCTCCCGGTACCATTCAAGCATGGAGAATTCGGGGTTGTGCCGCTGCCCGCGCTCGCCGTTCCGAAACACCTTCGAAACCTGGTAAATAGAGCCGGAACCGGCCGCCAGCAGGCGTTTCATGTGGTATTCGGGCGAGGTTTGCAACCAGCCACCCACCTGGCCCGCGGCCGCAACTTCGGCAGCAACGCCATCCAGGTTCAGGTCGGTGACGCCATGACGACCCAGGACCGGGGTTTCCACCTCGAGGACATCCCGTTCAGCAAAAAAGCCGCGCACAAACGCCAGTTGTTGTGCACGGCTCTTCAGGGCTGCCTGAGAGGCGGAGGGCCGCCAGACAGATTGCTCGGTCATTCCGGAATCAGCTGCTCTTGACGCGGCTGACGTATTCACCGGAGCGGGTATCCACCTTCAGCACTTCGCCAATGGTGATAAACAGCGGCACGTTGACCACCGCGCCCGTGGACAGGGTCGCCGGCTTGGAGCCGCCCTGGGCGGTGTCGCCTTTCATGCCGGGATCTGTGTCTACCACTTCCAGCTCAACGAAGTTCGGTGGCGTCACGGTCAGGGGCGCACCGTTGTAAAGGGTGACGGTGTACACGTCCTGCTCTTTCAGCCACTTGACGGCATCACCCACCGCCTTGGCGTCGGCCGGGAACTGCTCGAACGAGCCATCGGTCAGCATGAAGTGCCAGAACTCGCCGTCGGTGTACAGGTACTCCATGTCCTGATCGATAACGTCCGCGGCTTCGAGGCTTTCACCGGACTTGAAGGTACGCTCCCAGACCCGGTTGGTCATGAGATTCCGCAGTTTTACACGGTTAAAGGCCTGACCTTTACCCGGCTTGACGAACTCGTTATCCAGCATGATGCAGGGGTCGCCATCGAGCAAAACCTTAAGACCGCTGCGGAATTCGTTGGTAGAATATGAAGCCATGAAATGTTCACCTGACAAAATGCAGTTAAAAATTCAAAGGTCGCTATGATACAGCGAACCCCCACCCGTATAGAAGCCCACCTTGTAGACGCCCAGCCCAGTTGGCAGCAGCAGCTTTCCGAGTCGATCACCAGTCCGGAGGATTTGCTGAACCAATTGGGGCTGTCGCCGGAACGCTGGCTGGGCGGTGCCCAGGCCGGGCATCGGCTGTTTCCGATTCGGGTGCCCAGGCCATTCCTTGCCCGCATGCGCCCAGGCGATCCGAACGACCCGCTGCTGCGACAGGTACTGCCCCTGGACCAGGAAGCCCTGAGGATCCCCGGCTTCGTCCGCGACCCGTTGGAGGAGGACAGCGCCATCCAGACCACCGGTCTGATCCGCAAGTATCGGAGCCGGGCACTGCTGATGGTGACGGGCCAGTGCGCGATCAACTGTCGCTACTGCTTTCGCCGTCATTTCCCCTACGACGAGCAGCGCCTAAGCCCAAAAGACCGGCAACAAGTGGTCGACACCCTCGCAGCGAGCCCGGAGATCAACGAGGTCATCCTCAGCGGCGGCGACCCCCTGGCCGTGAACGATCGCCTGCTGGCGCACTGGGCCCGGGAACTGGCGGCCATACCCCACCTGAAACGCCTGCGACTGCATACCCGCCTGCCGGTGGTCATTCCCGAGCGGGTCTGTGATGCCCTGCTGCAGTGGCTCGGCGCCACTCGATTGCAGGTGGTGATGGTGCTGCATATCAATCACCCGGCCGAAATCGACCCAGCTACCCGCGAGGCCCTGTCACGGCTGAAGGCCGCGGGCGTGACCCTACTCAATCAAAGCGTCATCCTGCGCGGCGTCAACGATAGCGCCGAGGTGTTGGCGCAGCTCAGCGAAACCCTGTTCGATGCCGGGGTGCTGCCCTACTACCTGCACGCGTTCGATCCCGTGGAGGGGGCCCATCATTTTGAGGTGTCTGATGACGAGGCGCGGGGCCTTGTGCTTGAGCTGCTGGGCCAACTTCCGGGCTTTCTGGTGCCGAAGCTGGTGCGAGAGATTCCGGGCCAGGAAAGCAAGACTCCCCTTAACCTGTTTCCGTGATAGAATTCACAAATTCACGCCCACAGCGACATGTCAAAGATTGTTAACTCGGTACGCGTTCGCTTTTTGTATCGGGCTTGCTATCTTAATGTTATGCAACGATTACCATAAAAATATGCACTCACGGCTCCGGAAAGAAAATGGTTAAAAGGTGGTTGACGCGGCCAGGGCGAGGATCAGGCCAGCCACCCCAAACCTCCGCCCCAGACAGTCGCCGTGACCTTAACCAGTGGCGTGAACTCATGGAAGGTACGATTCTGAAACCCGATCTACGAGTCCCTGAACAGAAAACAGCCAGCCTGTCCTTTTGCGATACCACGCCCAAAGCGTTTCGGGCCTGGATTGACCAGCTGCCGATGGCCAATATTGGTGAGGTTTCGCGCCAGCTTTACCACGCTATCATCGAACTTAACCACCTGTTCACGCCCCCGCAGCAGCGACTGCAGTTCCTGGAACTGATCCGGGAAAAAATCCACTTCGTGTGCGACGAACTGTCCCGCCACTATCTCGGCATGGCCGTGGCCCTGCCGGAAAAGCAACGCAAGATTGCTAACCTGTCCCAGGCCCTGCAGCTGCACCTGGCCGCCGGTTACAAGCTGTGCGTGCTGGAATTCCTCGATAACGGCGGCCTCGAACGCAACCGCAAGTCGGTGGCCATCGCCAGCCACCGGGCCATTTCCGAACTGGCGGCGACCATCGTCCGATCCCACCAGCTCTATTGTCCGAGCCCGGCCAAGAGCTGGCTGGAATGCCACCGACTATTCCGTTTCGCCTATCGCAACAAACTGGCGGACGTCGACGTTGACGACCGCCAGCTGCTGCATCGTCGGTCCAGCTCCATTGCCGACGCCTATAAACGCATTCTGTTACTTGGCAGCGCGCGCCCCAATCAGCTACGCCAGCCGGAACTGCTGCAGGTGTACGAACTGTTTGAAGCCTGGAGTGACCACACCCGTTGCGGCCCCAACATTGGCGAAGACAGCCTGTTCGTGATCAACATGGAAGGCGACAACCCGCCGGTGTATCGCAGCCTGCTGGACCAGAGCCCGGGCGAGGACGGCTTCGACTTTGACACTCGCGACTTGTCGGCGCTGGTGTCCGAAACCCTGAACGCCCGGCGCAGCAATAGCAAGAGCGAAAACGCCCTGAACGTGCCCGCCAAGGTCAGCGATACCCTGCTCCTGCACCTCAGCCAGGCCCTGGGCATTCTCGCCAAGCGCAACTTCAACCGAATCGCCAGTCAGGGCTCCCTGGAAATCTGCGTCGGCCTGACCGCCGCGCACTACTTCGTGGCCGGCGAGAAAACCTTCACCGAGTTTGTCAGCGGCAACGACAACGGCCAACAGGGTGAAGGCAACGTTTTCATCCGCTCCGCGCGCCAGAATAAAGACGCCTGGTCCGGTGCCCACGATGCCGGGGTCAGTGACGATGTCCTCCATTCGGCCGACACGCCAATCACTTTCCGCGGCAGCTATGGCACTGCCTCCAAGCAGGTGGCCGACAAGAACCGTCCCAGCTCGCACCACGCGGTACTGATCAACACCAGCCCGGGCGGCTACTGCGTGGCCTGGGAGCACAACGTGCCGCCATCGCTGCAGGCCGGAGAAATCCTGGGCGTGCGCGAGCAAAGCTCGCACCCCTGGAGTGTTGCGGTGGTGCGCTGGATCCGGCAAATCAAGCATCACGGCACCCAGATTGGCATCGAGCTACTGGCCCCCAGTGCCTCGCCCTGTGGCGTCAAACTGATTCAGAAAGTGGGCAACAGCAGTGAGTACCTGCGCGGCCTGCTGCTGCCGGAGATCAGCGTGGTCAACCAGGCCGCAACCTTGATTACACCGCGCCTGCCCTTCCAGTCCGGCAGCCGCATTTCGCTGCTGCACGATGGCCGCGAAGACCAGGGCCTGCTGTCCAAAAAGGTGTCGTCGACCGGCAGCATCAGCCAATTCGAACTGAAGCTGCACAACGCCGCGATGCCAACGGCTCCGACGCCGGAAAAATCCTCCGGTGCCAGCGAGGACGAGTTCGACTCACTCTGGCCGTCCCTGTAGTCCAGCCTCGGGGCGGGCTGGCCCAGCCCCGAGGGTTGTTATTACCAGCTATCCACTGCATCATTCAGCTAAGTGAAAGCCCGGCCAGCCAATGCAGGCCAGCGCCTCCGCCGCGAAGGCCCCGAGCCCTCCCGGCGACACGCACCCCTGGACCGGACTATCCCAACGTGCATCACGAGACGCCTTACGAATGCAGAAAAAGAACGCGACCGTACACCTGCTGATCCTTGATCCTGACCAGAACGACGCCGAATCCCTGGTCAGCCTGCTCCGCAATTCCGGCAAGGCCACCCGCGCCCACCGCATAACGTCGGAAGAGGATCTCGAGGAAACCCTCAAAGCCAACAACTGGGACCTGCTGCTGGCACGGGACCTGGAACAGGAATTCAGCGCCGACGATGCCCTGGCGATGATCCGCCGGCTGGACAAGGACATTCCGTTCATCCTGCTGACCGAAGAGGACAGCCGCGAGCGTACGGTCAACATGCTCAAGGCCGGCGCCCAGGACACCGTCCCCTTCGCGCACACCGATCAACTGGTGCTTACGGTGAACCGTGAGCTGACCGCCCTGGACGACCGCCGGCGCCGGCGCGTGCTGGAGTCGCACCTGCGGGAAGCCGAGCAGCGCTGCCAGCTACTGCTGGAAAGCTCCAAGGACGCCATCGCCTATATCAACGATGGCATGCACATCTACGCCAACCAGTCCTACATGGAATTCCTCGGCTACGACGACATCGACGACCTGATCTGCATTCCGGTCCTCGACACGCTCAACCCGGAGAGCCAGGGCAAGTACAAGGAGTTCATGAAAGCCTTCGTTGAAAAAGGCGAAGACGGCATGACCCTGAACTGCACCGCCCGCCGCAGCGACGACCATGAGCTCAACGTGACCATGTCGGTGTCCGCCGCCACCTACGACGGAGAGGCCTGCACCCAGATCGTTCTGCAGCCCGAGCACAGCGATGCCGAGCTGGAAGAAAAGCTGCGCCAGATCAGCAGCCAGGATCTACTGACCGGCCTGTTCAACCGCTCGTACCTGATGGACGCCCTGGCCGAGAACATTGCCCAGGCCGGCAAGAAGAACGAAACCGGGGCTCTGGCCTACGTCGCACTGGATAATTTCATGGC
>JBPEXK010000387.1:0-3379 GCA_052031745.1 Marinobacter sp.
GGACCACCATGGCGTCGTCGCCTTCCACACCGACCACCTGGCCACCCTTGCGGGCCAGCGGCAGGGTGAAATTGCCCAGACCGCAGAACAGGTCCAGCACCCGCTCACCCGGTTGCACATCAAGCCAGTCCACCGCCCGGTGCACCATGGTGCGGTTGATGCCGGCGTTGACCTGGGTGAAGTCCATGGGATGGAACTTCATGGTCAGGTCGAACTCCTCCAGCCGATAGCTCAGGCGCTCATGGTCCGGCCCGGCGGATTCCGGCCAGATCCGATGCACGGTGTCCGGCCCCTTGGGCTGGAGATAAATATGCAAATCGTGGGCCTGACCAAATTCGATCAGCTTCGCCCGGTCGCCGTCGCTGAGCTCATCCATGTTGCGGAACACCATCACCGCCTCATCGTCGCCGCAGGCCACTTCGACCTGGGGGATGCGGTTGTAGGCGTCCAGGCTGTGCAGCATCTCGCGCAGGGGCAGGATGCGCTCGCCGATACGGGGGTCGAGCACCACGCACTGGTCGATGTCGGTCAGGAAACTGTTGCGCTTCTCCCGGAACCCCACCAGCACCGACTCCCGGGCCGGCACGTAACGTACTCCGAGGCGGGCCTTGCGGCGGTAGCCCAGGCTCTGTTCAGAGCGCATCGGCGCCACCCACTGCTCGGGCTCAATGCCTCCAAAGTGGGCGAAATGCTCCCGCAGGGTGTCTTCCTTGAACTGAATCTGGGCATCGCCGCTCATGTGCTGGAGGCTGCAACCGCCACACAGGTCGGCAAATTCACAGGGCGGCGTTTGCCGTTCAGGCACACTCTCGAGCACCTCGAGGGTGCGCAGTTCGTCGAATTTGCTGCGAGTGCCGACCATCTTGGCCATGACCGTCTCGCCCGGCAGGGCGCCGTCCACGAACTGGGTCTTGCCGTCCTGACGGGCAATGCCCCGGCCGTCATGACTCAATGTCTCGATATCACAGCGCACGGGCTCTTTCGGCAGAGCCTTGCGGCGTCGTCTACTCATACTGACTACTCTTGAAAAAAACCGATTCAGGCGCCGGGGAAGACGCCAGTGGACAGGTAGCGGTCGCCACGGTCGCAGATAATGGCAACGATGACCGCGTTTTCAACCTGGGCGGACAGCCGCAAGGCCGCGGCAATGGACCCGCCAGACGACACGCCACAGAAAATTCCTTCCTGGGAGGCCAGGGCGCGCATGGTGGTCTCGGCCTCTTCCTGGCCGATGTCTAACACCTCGTCGACCCGGGCGGCGTCGTAAATCTTGGGCAGGTAGGCCTCGGGCCAGCGGCGAATACCGGGAATGGCCGCGCCCTCCTTCGGCTGCAGACCGATGATCCGGATGTCCGGATTGCGTTCTTTCAGGTACCGGGACACGCCCATGATGGTCCCTGTAGTGCCCATGGAGCTGACAAAATGAGTCACCCGACCTTCGGTCTGTGCCCAGATTTCCGGCCCGGTGGTGCGGTAATGGGCCAGCGGGTTGTCGAGGTTGCTGAACTGGTCCAGCACCTTGCCCTTGCCCTCGGCTTCCATCTGCAGCGCCAGGTCCCGGGCGGTTTCCATGCCCTCTTCCTTACTGACGGTGACGATCTCGGCGCCATAGGCGCGCATGGAGGCCCGCCGCTCCTCACTCATGTTGGCCGGCATGATCAGCACCATGCGATAGCCCTTGATGGCCGCCGCCATGGCCAGCGCAATGCCGGTGTTGCCGCTGGTGGCCTCAATCAGGGTGTCGCCGGGCCGGATCTCGCCCCGCCGTTCCGCCTCCTGGATCATGCTGATGGCAGGCCGATCCTTGACCGAACCCGCCGGGTTGTTGCCCTCCAGCTTGGCCAGGACAACGTTGGAGGTGTCGCCCGGCAGCCGCTGCAGACGCACCAGGGGGGTGTGCCCGACATAATCTTCGATGGTGGGGAAATTCATATCATAACCCTGTGGTACACTTTTGCGATCGCATGATACGCGTTATGGCCGCTGTCTCCCAATACAGCTTCTCGCTATATCCATGACCGGTAGCTATAACCGAATCGACTTTTTCGACGGCGCTGGGACTGATACCTCAGTCATTTGGCTCCGGATCATCTATTCTGACAAGGACGTGACCCCGTAATTACACCACGGGGCCAGGGCATTCATTCGGGAACGGGTATGCGACGCTGGGGTATTCGCAAAAAAGTACTGGTGGTGACCCTCATCCCCACCCTGTTGACCACTCTCATGCTGGGCCTGTTCTTCACCACCAGCTGGGTGAACAACATCGAAAGCCTGCTGCGTGACCGGGGCGAGTCCCTGTCCCGCCAACTGGCCGCCGGCTCCGAGTACGGCCTGTTCACCGCCAACCGCAGCCTGCTCAGCAGCCTCTCCAAAGCCCTGCTTGAAGAACAGGATGTCCGTTCCATTACCTTTTTCGACAGCAATGGCGCCCGGCTGTTGCACACCGGCCCCGGCAGTTCCGAGGTAATTTCCGACGACGACCTCAAGGCCGATCAGGCCACCCGCATTTTGCGCCAGGGCAGCACCCGCTTCGTGACGCCGGTGGTGCTGCAGGAACTGATGATCGAAACCGTGCTCGATCCGGACGTCCGGGCCTCCATGGCCCGCCCCCAGCCGCCCCTGGGCTGGGTGGCAGTGGAAATGTCCCACGTTCGCACCGAAAAGGAAACCTACAAGGCCTTGCTGATCTCCCTGTTGCTGGTGCTCGGCGGCGTTATCCTCAGCCTGGTGGTGGCGTTGCGTCTCAGCCGCGCCTTCACCGACCCGGTGTTCCAGCTCAATGGCGCCGTGGCGAAACTGAAGGAAGGCAAGCTCGACACCCGGGTGTACACCGAGGCCGGCCCGGAGTTCGAACAGCTGGAGTCGGGCCTCAACGCCATGGCCGAGGAACTGAGCAAGGCCCAGGCAGAGATGCAGCAGAACATTGACCAGGCCACCGAAGACCTGCGGGAAACCCTGGAGACCATCGAGATCCAGAACATCGAGCTGGACTTCGCCCGCAAGGAGGCCCTGGAGGCCAGCCGTATCAAGTCGGAATTCCTGGCCAACATGTCCCACGAGATCCGCACCCCCCTGAACGGCATCATCGGCTTCACCGAGTTGCTCCTGAAAAGCCCCCTGCCCCGGCAGCAACGGGATCACCTGAGCACCATTCGCAAGTCCTCGGAAATCCTGCTGACCATCATCAACGACATCCTCGACTTCTCGAAGATCGAAGCCGGCAAGCTGATTCTGGACCGGGTGCCGTTCCAGCTTCGGGACATCGTCGAGGAAGTCATGGTGATGCTGGCGCCAGCCGCCCACGCCAAGAACCTGGACCTGGTACCCCTGGTTTACAACGACGTGCCGGACAACATCATGGGCGACCCGCTGCGGG
>JBPEXK010000388.1:0-7431 GCA_052031745.1 Marinobacter sp.
TGAGTAATATTATCAATTATTAAGGTGCGCTTGCGTCTATGTTAGATGCTCGACTAATGGAGTTGCCGACCACCTCCCATCAGCATTGCCATGGGCATCACCAGATTGTGGTGGGAGTGAAAGGCGAAGCAGTCGTAAGCGTCGAGGGCAGGGGATCCCAGTTAAACACTTGGAAAGCCTGCCTGGTCCCCACCGGGGCGTGGCACGATTACTGTGGTGATGACCAGAATCACGTTCTGGTGATTAATCTCAACCCTGCCAGCCCCATGACCTCCTCTCCGTCCCATGCAGATTACGAGCAGATGATGCGGGTCTTCGAAAAGCCGCGCACCATCCACATGGATAGCCAAATGCAGGGGATGGTTCAGTTCGCAGCGAGTGAATTTGACCGCGCCCCCGAGAACGCAACTCTGCATGGGCACCTGGCCGCCAGTATCCTGTATTGCATGGCGGATCGGATCGTCGACCGGTCGGTTCACCAACCCAGTCGTCACAGCCTCAATCTCGATGCCATCCAGCGTTACATCATCGCGAATCTCCACCGCAAAATTTCAGTCAAGGAACTGGCGGATGAGGCGTGTCTGGGTGTGAGTCGCTTTCATGAGGTCTTTCGGGACGTTGCTGGCATCACGCCCCACCAATTTCTTCTCCAGATTCGTCTCGATCAGGCGGTTAATCTGCTGGCCTCCACGTCACTGTCGGTTTCCGAAATCAGTTACCGTGCAGGCTTTTCGTCGCAGAGCGCCCTGACCAATTCGTTGCGCAAACACAAAGGTATTACGCCGGCCAAATTGCAGGCAGGTGACGATCTCGCGTGAGTGGCTCGTTCTGAGAGCGACTGAGTGCATTTCGAGCGGATAAAGTCCGACTCATTCAACCGGAGGAGCGTTATGGCTATTGGTGTTTGGATAAGTCTGTTTGCCTACTTTGCGATCATGATCGCCATTGGCGTTTATGCGATGCGCACATCCACGTCTTCTTCGGAAGATTACATGCTGGGTGGGCGTTCGCTCAGCCCGAAAGTGGCAGCGCTGTCTGCCGGTGCCTCGGACATGAGTGGTTGGTTGCTGCTGGGGCTACCGGGGGCGCTGTTCGTGTCTGGTCTGGGGTCAGCGTGGATCGGCATCGGTCTATTGGTCGGTGCGTTCTTTAACTGGACACTGGTCGCACCCCGGCTGCGTGAACAGACGGTGCACTACGGCAACGCCATCACCATTCCCTCTTTCCTGGCGAACCGATTCCCCAGTCAGGCGCTGTCCCTTCGGACGGTATCGGCCATTGTTATTGTTATATTCTTCGCGGTATACACGGCATCCGGTCTGGTTGCCGGTGGCAAGCTGTTTGAAAGTGCGTTTGCAGGCATCTTTAACTTCGGAGGCCTCAGCGATTACGCCGTTGGCATCGTGATCACACTGGGTGTGGTGTTGGTGTACACGGTTGTGGGTGGCTTCCTGGCGGTGAGCATGACCGACTTTGTGCAGGGCTGCATCATGATGCTTGCGTTGGTGATCATGCCCACTGTCGTGCTGTTTGGCGAGGGCGGCGGCGGTTTCGCCCAGGCATCACAGACCCTCAATGAGGTTGATCCGAATCTGCTGTCCTGGACAGAAGGGTTGACCATCATCGGCTGGTTGTCCGCGGTTACCTGGGGTCTGGGTTATTTTGGTCAGCCCCACATCATCGTGCGTTTCATGGCAATTCGTACCCTGAAAGACGTTCCGACGGCGCGCAATATCGGTATGAGCTGGATGGCGATCTCGCTGATCGGTGCGGTTTCTCTGGGTATCTTTGGTCGGGCTTACGCGGTTCGCAACGGCCTGGACGTTCAGGACCCGGAAACAATCTTTATCATCTTGTCTGACCTGTTGTTCCATCCGCTGATCACCGGTTTCCTCTACGCGGCACTGTTGGCGGCGGTAATGAGCACCATTTCCAGCCAGCTTCTGGTGTCATCCTCCTCGCTTACGGAAGATTTCTACCGTCTGTTCCTGCGCAAGGAAGCCAGTGACCGTGAGTGTGTGAACGTAGGCCGAGGTTGCGTCGTGTTGGTGGGCCTGGTTGCTGCCACCATTGCATCGGATCCCAACTCGCAGGTGTTGGCACTGGTCAGTAACGCCTGGGCGGGCTTCGGCGCCGCCTTCGGTCCGCTGATTATTCTGTCGCTGATGTGGCCGCGCACCAATGGTGCCGGGGCTATCGCAGGCATGATAGCCGGCGCCGCTACGGTCATCATCTGGATCTCGCTGGGCTGGAACGGCGAGTTCATGGGTGGTCCTGGGGTTTATGAGATCATTCCAGGGTTTATCGCTGCCTGGATTGCCATCATGGTCGTGAGCCTGGCGACAGCCGATGCTGGCGAATATCAGGCGATTTCCCGGTAACCCCGGGGTGTAGTTCTTTCTCTGATGAGAGAACAGAAGGGCTCCTGCGGGAGCCTTTTCTGTTTGGCCGAAAAGCCCGGTGACCCAAGGCCTTCCCGGTTTTGGTGTTAGTGGACAAGGCTAATTTTGAAAAATCTCAGCGATTTGGAGGTTTTTTCAAAAAAATCGTAGGATTTTGCAAGTTTGTGATCCGTAGTAATACTAACGTACGCAGGTCTGAAACTTGCCCGGGAGCGTAGTGTCGCCCCTTGATGGCTTTGTCTTCGTCAGGCTGCTGCGGATTGCAGGCCTTACAAAGCGACAGGCAGTCGCGATTCATTCGGATCTCTGCCGATCAGGGCAGGGCAGTCCGTCCCAGGTTGTCCCTCCCATCCTGTCGCCAGGGTGAGGAAGGAGAGCCGTTCCAAAGCCAATAATAACCAACCCAGTTAGCGCACGGGGAGAAAACTAAATGATAGGAAATAGTGTTGGTATCAGCATTACCTTCATCGCCTACATTTTGCTGATGCTCGGCATCGGCTATGTAGCCTGGAAACGTACCTCTAACCTGTCCGATTATATCTTGGGCGGCCGGAGCCTCGGACCTCTGCCTTCCGCGATCAGTGCGGGCGCGTCCGACATGAGTGGCTGGCTTCTGCTCGGCCTGCCCGGTTATGCCTACGCGGCCGGTTACGAGGCCATCTGGATTGCCGTCGGCCTGCTGGCCGGTACCTGGCTGAACTGGCTGTTTGTGGCCAGCCGTCTGCGCACCTACTCGCAGGCTGCCGGTGACTCCCTGACCCTGCCGTCGTTCTTCGAGAACCGCTTCAACGACACCAGCCGCATCCTGCGGGTGGTATGTGCGTTCTTTATCCTGCTGTTCTTCCTGTTCTACACCAGCTCCGGTCTGGTTGCAGGCGGCAAGCTGTTTGAAACCGTATTTGGCCTGGATTACACCGTGGCTGTCATCGTCGGCACCGTAGCGGTTGTGTCCTACACCTTCTTCGGTGGCTTCCTGGCGGTTACCTGGACCGACGTTATCCAGGGCCTGCTGATGTTCGCCGCGCTGCTGCTGGTGCCGATCATGGCCATCAACGCAGACGGTGGCTGGGGTGCTGCCACTGCCGCCATGGAAGCGAAAAATCCAGAGTTCCTGAATGCATTTACCGACACTGAAGGTAATGCGCTCGGCGCGTTGGCGATCCTGTCGCTGCTGGGCTGGGGTCTGGGCTACTTCGGTCAGCCGCACATCCTGGCGCGTTTCAAGGCTATCCGTAGCGAAGACGACGTTCCGAACGCCCGTCGCATCGCCGTGACCTGGAGCGGCCTGGGCCTGCTGGGCGCGCTGCTGTGTGGTTTCGCGGCCATCGGCTACTTCGAGACCCCGCTGGACGACGGCGAGCGTGCTTTCATGCTGCTGGTGGATGCACTGTTCCATCCGATCATCGCCGGTATCCTGCTGGCCGCCATCCTGGCTGCGATCATGAGTACCGCTGACTCCCAGCTGCTGGTGTCGTCATCTGCCCTGGCTGAAGACTTCTACAAGGCGTTGTTCCGCAAGGAAGCGACCCAGGAAGAGCTGGTATGGGTTGGCCGTTTCGCGGTTGTGGGTATCGCCATCATCGCCTGTATCCTGGGTCTGAACCCGGACAGCAAGGTACTTGAGCTGGTGTCCTACGCCTGGGCCGGTTTCGGTGCCGCCTTTGGTCCGGCTCTGATCCTGTCGCTGTTCTGGCGTAACATGACCCGCAACGGTGCCCTGGCAGGCATCATCGTGGGCGGTGCCACCGTGGTGATCTGGGGCAACATGTCTGGCGGTCTGCTGGACCTGTACGAGATCATTCCGGGCTTCATCTTCGCCACCATCGCCATTGTGCTGGTGTCCAAGTTCGGCGATAAGCCGCACGCGGAGATCCAGGCTGGCTTCGATAAGGCCATCAAGGCCCGTTACCACAACCTGCCGTAACTGGCAGGCCGGCGTCCGCTGATTGGCGGGCGCCCGTGCCGTAACTCGAAAGCCCCCGTCAGCAATGACGGGGGCTTTTTTGTGCCCGCGGCTGATTGCGCCCCGAGCGTCTAATACATAGGTCGAAGGAGGGGGTTCTATCTCTGGCAGTCATTGGAGCAAAGCGCTACCGTGAAAGTTCGTTAGGAAGCGTCCCGAAATAACTATAAGCATCTGAGGATAAAGACTTATGAACAGGAAGAGTCTCTGCAAATCAGCCCTTGGTGTGGTGGCGGCTGCTGCCGTTTCCCTGTCCGCCAGTGTTCAGGCTGAAGGCAACTACGTGATGGGCACGGCTACCACAGGTGGCACCTATTACCCGGTGGGTGTCGCAATCTCCACCCTGGTAAAGGTGAAGCTGGAGCCGCAAACAAATATCTCCGTGTCTGCCATCAGCTCCGCCGGTTCCGGTGAAAACCTGAAGCTGATGGATGAAGGTCAGATTCAGTTTGGCATTCTGCAAGGCCTCTACGGCGCCTACGCCTGGAACGGCACCGGACCGGTCCCCAAGGCCTACAAGAACCTGCGCTCGGTTTCCATGCTGTGGCAGAACGTGGAGCACTTTGTGGTTCGCAACTCCATGGTCGAAACCGGCACTATCTCCGACATGACCAACCTGTACAACGAGAGCTTTTCCATCGGTGCCCGTAACTCAGGAACCGAAGGCTCCGGCCGCTTCATCCTCGGCAAGGTCGGGATCGACCTGGAGCAGGTGGACATCGCCTACCTGGGCTACGGACCGAGCGCCGACGCCATGCAGAACGGCAACATTGACGGCATGAACATCCCGGCCGGTGTGCCAGCCTCGGCGGTGACCCGCGCCTACGCCAACCTGGGTGACGAGATCACCACCCTGGATTTCACCGAGGAACAGCTGGCCCAGGTGAACAGCGACTTTGAGCTGTGGACCCCGTACACCATCCCGGCCGGCACCTACCCGAACCAGGACAAGGACATCAACACCATCGCCCAGCCGAACATCATGGCGGCCCGTGCGGATGTCTCCGAAGAGGATGTGTACCAGATCACCAAGACGATCTACGCCAACCTGCCGTTCCTGAACAACATCCACCCCGCCACCAAAGCCATGGCACTGGAGAAGGCCATCGCCGGCCTGCCCATGCCGCTGCACCCGGGTGCTGCGCGGTTCTATCGTGAGCAGGGTCTGGAGATCCCAGAGCGGCTGATCGCGGAGTAACTGTGGCAGAGCAACCAACCAGCGAACCTCTCAGCGAGGTTCGCGACGAAAGCGCGAGCGAAGCCAGCGAACGCCTTGATCACCGGCTCTTAGGGCCGGTGATTTTTGGTTTGGCCATCGTCACTTCGCTGATCCATCTGTATTTCAACACCGTGTCCACGCTCTCGGAGCTGTGGACCTCGGCGCTGCACTTCGGCCTGTTTGGTCTGATCTGCGCCCTGACCACGCCCATGCTCAAGGCCCGCTCACAAGCGGGGCAGCGGGCAGTCCTGGGCGTCGACGTGTTCCTCGGGCTGGCGGCCCTGGCCTGTGCCGCCTACCTGATGCTGTTCGAAAACGCGCTCTACGAGCGGGGCGTCAACTTCAACACCGTGGACTGGATCTTCTCCATCGCGGCGGTGCTGCTGATTCTCGAATTTGCCCGCCGAACCGTGGGCTGGTTTATTCCGGTGCTGTGTATCCTGGCGCTGTCGTACGTGGCCTGGTGGGGCCAGTACGTGGACGGTATCTTCAATTTTCCGGGGCTGAGCTGGGAAACCGTGCTGTTCCGCTCCTACATTGGCGGCCAGGGCATGCTTGGGTCCATCGCCCGCATCTCCTGGACCTACGTGTTCATGTTCATCCTGTTCGGGGCCTTCCTGGTGAAGTCCGGAGCAGGGGATTTCATCATCGAGCTGGCCCGTTGTGCCGCCGGTCGTTTCGTCGGTGGCCCAGGGTTCGTGGCGGTGTTCTCCTCCGGCCTTATGGGCTCGGTGTCCGGCTCCAGTGTCGCCAACACCGTGTCCACCGGCGTGATCACCATTCCGCTGATGCGTAAGGCCGGCTTCCCGCCGCGTTTTGCCGCCGGGGTCGAGGCCGCCGCCTCCACCGGGGGCCAGCTGATGCCGCCGGTGATGGGGGCCGGGGCCTTCATCATGGCGTCCTATACCCAGGTGTCGTACCTCACTATCATCTCCGTGGCGGCCTTGCCGGCGCTGCTGTACTTCCTGTCGGTGGCCATGTTCGTGCGCATCGAGGCCAAGCGCAGCCACGCCATCAAGCTGGAAGATGCAGACGCGCCCACCCTGAAGGACGTGCTCAAGGATGGCTGGCATTTCCTGCTGCCCCTGGTGGTCCTCGTGGCGGCACTGGTTTATGGCTTCACGCCCACCTACGCCGCCGGCATTGCCATCCTCTCGGTCATCGTCGCGTCCTGGTTGTCCAAGCACCCGATGGGGCCGAAGGATATTCTGGAAGCGATGGTGATGGGCGCCCGCAACATCACCACCACCGCGATCCTGCTGATCACTGTGGGCCTGATTGTGATGGTGGTGTCCACCACCGGCATCGGGAACACCTTCTCGATCATGATCACCGATTGGGCTGGCGGCAGCCTGTTGATCACCATCATTCTGGTTGCGCTGGCATCGCTGATTCTTGGCATGGGCCTGCCGGTGACCGCGGCTTACATCGTGCTGGCCACGCTGTCGGCACCGGCGATCTACAACCTGATCGCCCAGAGCCAGCTGCTGGACATGGTGATGAACGGCAATCTGCCGGAGCAGGCCAAGTCCATCTTCATGCTGGTGGCGCCGGACAAGCTGGAGCTGCTCAACGGCCCAATGGACCGTGCCACCGCGCAGCAGTTGCTGGCCGCGGTGCCCGATACTTTCAGCAGCCAGTTGCTGGAGCAGGCCCTGTCACCGGCCGCCCTGTCCATGGCCCTGGTGGCAGCGCACATGGTGATCTTCTGGCTGTCCCAGGATTCCAACGTCACCCCGCCGGTGTGCCTGACCGCCTTTGCTGCGGCGGCAATCGCCGGCACGCCCCAGATGCGTACCGGCTTTACCGCCTGGAAGCTGGCCAAGGGGCTGTACATCGTGCCGCTG
>JBPEXK010000389.1:0-3172 GCA_052031745.1 Marinobacter sp.
TACCTGATCCTCGGCGAAGACATCAGTATCCGTAAACGCTACGAGCAGCAGCTGTTGCGCCAGGCCAACTACGACATCCTCACTGGCCTGCCCAACCGCATGCTCGCCCTGGACCGCCTGAAACTGGCCCTGGCCCAGGCGCGCCGGGAAAACACCCAGGTCGGCGTGATGTTTCTCGATCTGGACAACTTCAAGCACATCAATGACACCCTGGGCCACGACGCCGGTGACAATCTGCTGGTGGAAGCCGCGCGCCGTATTTCCAGTTGCCTGCGAGGCACCAGCACCGTGGCGCGGCTGGGCGGCGACGAATTCCTGGTGATCCTGCCCGGCCTGACCGGAGCGGACGCCTCGTCCCAGGTGGCCGAGCGTATTCTCAAGACCTTCGCCCCGCCCTACATCCTCAACAGCCAGGAGGTGTTCGTCACCACCAGTATTGGCATCGCGGTCTTCCCTACCGATTCCGACAACAGCGGCACGTTGCTGCAGCATGCCGATGCCGCCATGTACCAGGCCAAGCACAAGGGCAAGAGCGCCTACGCTCACTTCACCCCGGAACTCACGGAGGTGTCCCACGAACGCCTGCAGATGGAATCTCGGTTGCGACGGGCGCTGGAGCTGGGCGAGCTCGAGCTCTATTACCAACCCATAGTGCACACCGATTCCGGTAACCTCTGTGCGGTCGAGGCGCTGCTGCGATGGAACAACCCCAGCATGGGGCTGGTAATGCCCGATCGCTTTATTCCCCTGGCTGAGGAAACCGGTCTCATCATTCCAATTGGTGAGTGGGTGCTGCAAGAAGCCTGCGCTGCGGCAGTGCAATGGCGAGAGTTTGCCGGCCGGGACATCGGCATTGCGGTGAATGTCTCGCCCCGCCAGTTCCGCGACCCGAATTTCACCGATGCCGTAATGCGAGCCCTGGACCACAGCGGCCTGGCGGCGGAGCAGCTGGAGCTGGAAATTACCGAGCGCCTGATTCTCGACAACACCATCGAAACCGCCCAGATCCTGCGACTACTGGACAACGAAGGCATCCGTCTGTCGGTGGATGATTTCGGTACGGGCTATTCGGCGCTCAGTTACCTGAAGAGCTATCCGTTCGACACCCTCAAGATCGACAAATCGTTCGTTCAGGACGTGATGAAAGAACCCGAGGACGCCTCGCTGGTGCGAGCCATCATCAACATGGCCCATAGCCTGGGTCTGAGGGTCATTGCCGAGGGCGTCGAAGATGAAGCCCAGACCCATTTCCTGAAAGCCGAAGGCTGCGATTTCTCCCAGGGCCACTTCTACAGCCGGCCACTCCCCGCCACCGAATTCGTGGATTGGCTCCGAACCAATCAACGCGTACAGATCTGACCATCAGGACCCAATTCTTCATGGAAGCCAACATCCTTGTCATCAACTGCGGCAGCTCGTCCCTCAAGCTCGCGGTTTTCGACAGCCAATTCGACCTCCGGGCCTCCGCCCTGGCCGAACGCCTGAACAGCCCGGACGCCTTTGCCCGCCTTTCCGGGCACCAGGACCGCCTGCCCTTGTCCGGGGGTGGCACCCACGAGGAGGCCTTGAGCGCTCTGATCCAGGCCTTGCAGGACCAGCACATCCTGACCGGCGACCCGCTGGCCATTGGCCACCGAGTGGTTCATGGGGGGGAAACCTTCCGCGAGGCCGCTTTGATCGACGACAAAGCCATCGCCGGCATCGAGGCCTGCGCCAGCTTGGCCCCGCTGCACAACCCAGTAAATCTGGCCGGTATTGAGGCGACCCGAAAACTGTATCCGAGCGTGCCCCAGGTCGCGGTGTTTGACACCGCCTACCACCAGACCCTGCCGGCCAAAGCCTTCATGTACGCCCTGCCTTCGGCCTATTACAGCGACCTGTCGGTAAGACGCTACGGGTTCCACGGCACCAGCCACTACTTTATGAGCCAGGAAGCGGCGCGCCTGCTGGATAAAACACCCCAGACCACCTCCATCATTTCTGCCCACCTTGGCAATGGCTGCAGCATCACCGCCATCCGGGACGGCCAGAGCGTCGATACCAGCATGGGGCTGACGCCTCTGGAGGGCCTGGTGATGGGCACCCGGTCCGGCGATGTCGACCCCGGGCTGTTCGACTTCCTGGCCAGCAAAGGCATTGCTGCGGATCACGTACACGAGGTGCTGAACAAGAAAAGCGGTCTGCTCGGGCTGTCCGGCAAGACCAATGACATGCGCACCCTGTGCAAACTGGCCGACGAGGGGCATCAGGCCTCGACCCTGGCCATCGACATCTTCTGCTTCCGGCTGGCCAAGTACATCGGTGCGATGATGGCGTCCCTCAAGACCCTGGATGCCCTGGTCTTTACCGGCGGTATCGGCGAGAACAGCGCCCGGGTGCGGCAGCAGACTCTCGAGCACCTCTCCCTTATGGGCCTGAGCCTGGACGCCGAGCTGAATCGGGATCATGGCGCCGACAGTCAGGGCCATATCGAGAGCAGCGAATCCCGCTTCCCGGTGCTGGTGATTCCCACCAACGAGGAGTTGGTGATCGCCCGGGATGCCGCCCGGCTCGCCGCCCGCCGCTGATTCGACGGCGACCTCTACATTCTTTTCAATTCTCCCCAGGGAACCGTTATGGCAAAAAGTCTCTTTCTCGCACCCACGTCCATGGATTCCGGCCTGACCTCGATCTGTCTCGGCCTGCTGCGGGCCTTGGAACGCGTGGGGGTTAGCGTGGGCTTCTACAAACCCTTCCTGCAATCGGTGCACCAGGGCGAAACCCTGCATAACGCCGGCAAGGACACGTCAGTGGAATTTGTGCGTGCCCGCAGCTCCCTGCAACCGCCCGAGCCCCTGTCCCTGAAGCAGGCCCAGCGACTGCTTAACCGGGGCAAGTCCGACCAACTGATGGAAACCATCGTGGGCGAGTATCAGAAAGTGGCCAAAGACGTCGATGTGGTGATCATCGAGGGCCTGGTGCCAGACCGGAGCGAAGCTTACATCGCCCGCTTGAACGTGGAGGTGGCCCGCAATCTGGGCTCTGAGGTGATCCTGGTAAACGCCCCGAAAAACCGCAGCGCCGCCGAACTGGACGAAGAGCTGGATTTCTCGGCCCGCCTGTTTGCCAACCCTTCCGACCCGGATGTCATCGCAGTCATTCTGAACAAGGTCGGTGAACCTGAACGCCAGGG
>JBPEXK010000390.1:0-8515 GCA_052031745.1 Marinobacter sp.
CCGGCCACCAAGTACATGTTCAAGGCTGAGCAGTTCGCCCAGATGAAGCCGGGCTCCATCCTGATGAACGCCTCTCGCGGCACCGTGGTCGACATCGACGCCCTGGCCGATGCCCTGCAAAGCGGCAAGCTGCTGGGCGCCGCCATTGACGTGTTCCCGGTAGAGCCGAAATCCAACGACGAAGAATTCATCTCGCCGCTGCGGGAATTCGACAACGTGATTCTGACCCCGCACGTTGGCGGCTCCACCATCGAGGCCCAGGAGAACATTGGTCGCGAAGTGGCCGAGAAGCTGGCCATGTACAGCGACAACGGCACCTCCGTGTCTTCCGTCAACTTCCCGGAAGTGGCCTTGCCGTCGCACCCGAACCAGCACCGCCTGCTGCACATCCACGAAAACGTGCCGGGTGTGATGTCGGAAATCAACCAGGTGTTCTCCGAGACCGGCATCAACGTCTGCGGTCAGTACCTGCAGACCAAGGAAGACATTGGTTACGTAGTCGTGGACGTGGACAAGGCCTACGGCGAACTGGCGCTGGAGAAGCTGCGCCACGTCAAGGGCACCATCCGCTGCCGGGTGCTGTTCTGATCGCTTAGCCGACAGCGCGCAAAAAAAAGCCGGGGCTTCAAACCCCGGCTTTTTTGTGCCCGAACGGTTTACTGCTGAACGCGCAACAGCAGGTTCGGTGAACCGGCCTTGATGCCGGACAGCACGTTGGCCGTGCTCTGCTGCACCAGTGCCTGGTGCACCGCTGCCGGCGTCAGCTGGCCATCGGCCGCCAGCATCAGCGCGGCATTACCGGCGACGTGGGGCGACGCCATGGAGGTACCACTGATGGTGTTGGTGTCATTGTCGCTCTGGTACCAGGCCGCAGTGATGTTGGACCCGGGCGCGAACAGATCCAGACAGCTGCCATGGTTGGAGAACGACGAACGCTGGTCGTTGCGGTTGGTGCTGCCCACGGTGACTGCCTCGGCCACCCGGTTGGGCGATCCGCTGCAGGCGTCGGCATCGTCGTTTCCGGCCGCCACTACGAATGTCACACCTTCTTCAATGGCGCCACGCACGGCCCGGTCCAGGGCGTCAGAGTTACCGCCACCCAGGGACATGTTGGCTACCGCCGGCGCCTGATGGTTCTCCGCCACCCAGTCTACGCCAGCAATCACGTCGGAGTTGCTGCCGGCACCGGCACAGTTCAGCACGCGCACCGGAGCGACAGTGGCGTCCTTGGCGACGCCGTACTCGGTGCCGACCGCCGTGCTGGAAACGTGGGTGCCATGGCCATTACAGTCCGAGGTGTCCTGCGGGTCGCCATCGCCTCCAAGCAGGCCAAACAAAGGCAGACCCAGGCCGCCGGTGCCGGCGAAGTTGCGGCCCGGACTGACCCGACCGGTGAAGTCGTTGTGGGAGGACCGCAAGCCGGTGTCGATGACATAGACCGTGACACCGGTGCCGGCATCAGCCGGGTATTGGTAACGGTCATTCAATGGCAAGAAGCTCTGATCGACGCGATCCAGCCCCCAGGTGGCACCCTGCTGGGTATCTGAGGCCAGGACAATGCGGTCCGGTTCAACCGCCTGGACGCCCGGCATGGCATGCAGCAACGCCGCCTGGGTGTCGGACAGGGCAACGGCGGCACCGGTGAAGGCGGTGTCGTACAGATGCAGCAGGTCACCACCGCCGGTGGCGGTCAGTAGCTGCTCCACGCCGGCCTTGAGGTCGGAGACATTCAGCAGATTCGGCAGGGCCGGATCCAGGGTGACAATGAAGCGTCCGGGAATCACGTCGCCCGCGGCCGGGGCCGTCGCCGACGTATCCGGCTGCCCCAGTAATGGGCCGGTCAGATCGGCCAGGGGGCCAGCGTGGGCTAAGGGCGCGGATGCCAGGGTGATTGCAAGCGGAGCGGCAATCCATAAGGTTTTGTTCACGAGCAAAACTCCTATCTCGTTAATTCTTGTCTTTTGGCTTACCAGTGCGCTCGGACGAACGCACCTGCCCCGACACGGTCGCATCCAAAGTCCCGAAAAGCACGGAAATACCCTTAAATATCGTTTATATTTCAATATTTTAATTAGGAATTCACTTCACCACCCTTGAGATAAAGGCTATACCTACCATGTACTAAACAGGCGCGATCAGCGTCTCAATGTGCATTGAAAAGGAGTCATTTATGTCTTTGAAGGATTCATTGCAGCAAAAACTGGAAACCCAGACCGACCTCTGGAGCAAGCAGGTGGAAAGCTTGCGCGCTCAGGCCGAGGAGAAAATGGCGAAAGCCAAGGACGAACAGTCGGAAGCGGAAGTACAGCGGGAGTTCTCTGAGAAGATCCAGGCCGTCGAAGCACAGATCGACAGCGCCAAAGAAAAGCTGGGCGAGTTGAAAAGCTCCAGTGAGGACCAGCTTCAGGATCTGAAAAAGCGCATTGACGACTGGCTGCCGGGCAAGAACTGATCTCGCCTGCTTTCAGGTTTTAGCGCCAGTAAAAAAGGCTTCGGGTTGCCCCGAAGCCTTTTTTGTTTTTGGCTCAACCTATCCGGCGCCCGTTTACTGCATGGGCACCAGGGTCAGTTCCACCCGGCGGTTCTGCTCTCGCCCGGCTGCGCTGTCGTTGGAGGCGATCGGGTAACGCTCGCCGTAGCCCACCGCCCGGGTCCGCTTGGGGGCAATGTTCTGGTTCAGCAGGAAGTCCCGAACGGAACCGGCGCGCTGCTCACTCAGCAACTGGTTGTAGCTCTGGGAGCCGGAGCTGTCGGTGTGACCCTCGATCTGGATGATGGTCTTATCGAACTCCTTGAGCACCAGGCCAACCGATTCCAGAGTGTCGGTGAAGGACGGCTTGATGGACGACTGATTCAGGTCGAAGGTGATGTTGCCCGGCATGATCAGTTCGATCTGATCGCCGTTGCGCACCACGCGCACCCCGGAGCCTTCCAGCTTCCGGCGCAACTGCGCTTCCTGTTTGTCCATGTAGTAGCCGATACCGCCACCGATGGCCGCACCGCCGGCGGCGCCGATCAGGGCACCCTTGCCCCGGTCACTTTTACTGGATGTGGCGGCGCCAATGGCAGCCCCGCCCAACGCACCAATGATACTGCCCTTGGTTGCACTGGAGGTTTTTTCTTCACCGGTGTAGGGGTCGTAAGTCATGCAACCGCCAAGTCCTACGGTTGCCACCGCGAAAGCAAGAATCGTTTTCTTCACAACAGTCTCCTGTGCTTCGTCATTTCCGACCGACTGCGGCTTTCTCCACAGCCTGGGCCGACGGGTTCGAAAATGTGTCGATGATGGTGTTGAATACGGTCGCCTGCAGATCTTGGGCTTCATTCACCAAGTGATGACGACCATCCGGTATTCGCCGCTCCGTCACCGAAGAAAATTTATTGCGGATAATCCGCAAATTGTGCTCCCAATCCACGGTCAGGTCCTTTTCCCCCTGGACCACGGTGACCGGGAAATCCACCGGACGGGCCGACTCGATGTGAGGCACCCAGCTACGCAGGGCGCCTACCCAGTCCACGTGCACCGCGCGCGCCTGGAGCGGATCGTGCTCGCGCAGAAACCGCAGAAACCGCGAATTACCGCTGTTGGCCGAGAACGCCCGGCGCCAGCGGGTGATGAACGGCTTCATCAGGCTGTGCAGTACCTTGGCTCCCAGCCAGCCCATCGGGCGCACCAGTGGCGCCAGCAGTACAACCTCGCGAAAGGCCGAGGTTTCCTGGGAATGGCCGTTCGTCAGCAGGTAATCGATCAAAATCGCCCCGCCGGTACTCTGGCCCACCGCAAACCAGGGGCCACGGATTCGGTTGTCCACATAGGCCATCACATCCGACAGCACCGCCTGGTACTCGATGAAGCTGCCAATGGCCGCTGGTGTGCCACTGGACAGACCATGGCCGGGCTGATCGTAGGCGATCACGTCGAAACCCGCGCCCAGGCACCGATCAATCAACTGGCTGTACAGCCCGACATGATCGAAATAGCCGTGCATGATGAACACCGTGCCCCGGGGACTGAAGGTCTCCGGCAACCGGTAGTAGTGCACCATCACCTGGTGGCGCCCAGCCTCTACGTAGCCCTGATGGTAGACCACTTCCGGGTGTTCCACCCACAGGTCCAGGCCGTAATACCGGCAGTAGGCGACCATCTCGTCGCTCAGCTCCCTGGGCGTCGCGGGATCGAACGGCTCCAGCCGTTCCAGCAGCGAGTGCCTGTCCCAATCCGGAATATCTATGGTATCTGTTTTCCAGTACACGTAGAGTTAAACGCCTGTCATGATTGATTAATAAGCTGTTTGATCTGCAATCCTAACGCATAGCGGGGGTAGAACACAGATGCTGCAACACCTTCTTGAGGCGGGCCTGCGCCAGACCATGCACCGTTTGGTTCGGCCGGTTCTTCACCCGGCGGTTCCGATTCGGCTGCAACGCTCGTTTACCCGCCAGGCCTTTCGCAGCTCCGTACCTCCCCGCGGCTGTCGTTTCGACGAGGACGAGATTGCCGGCCTGCCGGTTACCCGAAGCCAGTTCAACGGTGCAGACCGGGGGTTGGTGCTGTACCTGCATGGGGGCGGCTTCATCATTGGCTCGTCCACCACTCATCGGGGGCTGACCGGCCATCTGGCCCAGGCCAGTGACTGTACCGTGATCACGCCGGATTATCGCCTGGCGCCCGAGCATCCGTTTCCGGCGGCACTGGACGACGCCGAAGCGGTCTACACCGCCCTGCTCGAACAAGGCACCCGGGCGGACCAGATCGCCGTTGCCGGCGATTCCGCCGGTGGCGGGCTGACCATCGCACTGGCACTGCGGCTGCGGGAGCGAAAGCTGCCACTACCGTCGTCAATGACGGTGTTTTCCCCCTGGACCGACCTGACCCAGCAACACCTCTACCAGCCCGAATGCGAGCCGGTGCTACAGGCGCGCTGGACTGGCAAGGCCGCACGCCTGTACAGCAACGGCGAAGCCCTCACCAACCCGCTGATCTCGCCGGTATACGGCGACTTGAGCGGGCTGCCGCCCCTGCTGATCCAGGCCGGCAGTGAGGAAATGCTGCTCAACGACGCCGAACGCCTGGCCGCGGTTGCCAAGCGCGATGACGTACCAACCACCCTCGAGATCTACAACAGTCTGTGGCACGTGTTCCAGATTCACAGCGGTCAGCTGGACCGAGCCACCGAGGCGGTCGCCGCCGCCGGTGCGCACATCAAACGTCATCTGGCAGCGGCAGACGGCCACTGACCAGGGCTTCTTTACGCGCCCGGGGCCATTGTTTGAGCTGCCACTCCAGCCGGGACGCCCGGCTGCGGTCGCCAACCGGCGCGTGAAACACCAGGGTCAACGGGCCCTTGCCCCGCAGACTGCGAGCGCCCTTGGGTGCGCCCGCCTGATGCTCGGTGAACCGGCGCTGCACGTCCGTGGTGATGCCGGTGTACAGGCTGCCCCGGGCGGTGCGAACCATGTAAACGAACCACTCAGGAGCCATGGGCCAGCGCCTGCTCCCTTACCCGCACTTTCCTCTGCTGCAGCCAAAGTCCGGCCACGATCAGCACCAGGCCGATGTAGGTGGACGGCAGTATTTGCTCGCCCAGGATGAAATAGATAAACACCAGTGACAGGAACGGCGAGATGAAGATCAGGTTGCTGACCCGGGAGGTGTTTTCCGCCTTTTTCATGGCGTAGGACCAGAGCACAAAGGCGACGCCCATCTCGAACACCCCGACATAGACCGCCGCCGCACCGGCGCCCGGGCCGGGCAAATGGAAGCCCTCGGTCAGCCCACAGATCAACGCGATCACCGGCAGGCCAAACAGGAAGTTCAGGAACAGGCCCACCACCGGGTCCCGGGTATCCCGGGTTGCCAGGATCCAGTAGGAGGCCCAGATCAGGGTGCTGCCGATGGCCAGGGACACACCGAGCGGGTCCGAAAAACTCAGGGAGGTGACGGCGCCGCGGGTGGCAATCACCACGACCCCGGCGTAGCAGACCAGGCCCGCGAGGATGTCGGTCTTGCGCAAGCGCTGGCCGAGGAAGGGGACCGAGAGGTACGCCAGCACCAGGGCCCAGGTGTAGTTCAGCGGCTGGGCCTCCTGGGCCGGCAGGCGGTCAAAGGCACCGAAGAGCACAAAGTAATACAGACAGGGATTGATCAGGCCCATTCCAAATGACTGGGCGTACTGCTTGCGGCTGAGTTCGAACACCTGGTGCCAGCGTCCCTGCGCCATCAGAATCACCGCCATGACCAACACCGACGCGGTGCAGGCGATCAACAGCATCTCCACCGGGGCCAGCTCCCGGAGCGCCAGTTTGAAGGCGGTGGCCACGGTGGACCAAAGCAGGACCGTCGCGAGCCCGTATAGCATCGCCTGCTTCTGGTTTGTCATACTTTCACCCCGACAACAGCAGACGGGAAGACGCCCGTCCAAGTGTGTTACTTTAGCGGCAATTCGTCATTCACCCCGGTTCAGGAGAACGGGACATGCGCACCACCAGCCTTTGGCTTCCCTTCCTGGCAACCCTGCTGCTGACCCTGGCCGGCTGCTCGAACGGAGATTCCCCGTCTGCCGGCGGCGCAACCCCGGAAACCACGCCCCCGGATTACCCCGTTACCTGGCGCTTCGCTCTGGAGGAAATTGAGGGCAGTGTACAACACGCCTATGCCCTGGCCCTAAAAGAGAGCATCGAGTCGGTATCCGACGGCCGGATTCTGCTGGACGTCTTCCCGTACGGCTCCCTGGGCACCTCCGCCCAGCTCACCGAGCTGACCAAGAATGGCTCGGTGCACCTGGCTTTCGCCTCACCCGGCCACCTCGCCGACCAGATCCCGGAAGTGGGCGTGTTCACCCTGCATTTTCTGCTCTCGGACGACAGCAACGTCAATCGCCAGTTGCTGGCCAGCCCCGAGCTGAAGGCCCTGTTTGAGACCCCTTACGCCAGCCGCAACCTGAAACTGCTGGCGTTCGTGCCCGAGGGCTGGATTGCCTGGACCGCCAACCAGCCACTGCGCGCGCCCGCGGATTTCCGGGACCTGCGCATCCGCACCATGACCTCGGACATGGCCGCGGCGAGTTACCGGGCCTACGGGGCGAAACCGGAACAGACCCCGTTCTCCCAGGTGTACAACGACCTGCAAATGCGCAAGATTGACGCCCAGGCCAACCCGGTCTTTGCCATTGAGGAGATGGGCTTTTACGAAGTGCAGAGTTTTCTCACCATCGCCCGGCCAACGCAGTTTATTGCCTCGCTGGTGACCAACAACGACTGGTACAAGGCGTTGCCACCGAAGCAGCAACAATGGCTGGACGACGCCCTGGACGAGGTAGCCGAGAAAGCCTGGCGTACCCAGGAAAACCTGAACCAGGTGCGCCTGAAAACCATGCAGGAAGGACGGCAGCTGCAGGTGGTGCGACTGACAGACGCGGAGCGAGCAGCCTTCGCCGAGGCCAGCCAGCCCGTACGTCAGGCCTACGTTGATGCCACCGGTGACCGCGGCCGGGAGATCCTGAAACGCATCGGCCAGCTCATCGAATCCCTGGAAAGCCAGGCAGCCGAGGCCGGCCAAAGCAGCGAGGGCTGAGCCAGACCTCGGCGCCCTGTCATTCCGGCACCAGCCACTCCATCTGTTGACGCATGCCCAGCCGGTCATCGCCGCTGACCTCGTCGATCATCGTGGCCAATCGATCATCAAAACCCCAGGGCGGGTTCACCACCAGCATACCGGAACCCGTCATGCCCCGTTCCGGCGGCTGTTGCAGGTGCACCTCGCTGCGTAGCACCTTGCGCACGGAGCTCTTGCGCACCGCGTCCACCAACTCCTGCTGCAGGCCACTGGTCAGGATCGGGTACCAGATCAGGAACACCCCGTGCCGGCATTTCTGCCAGGCCTTGCCGAGCGTGGCGGCGACGTCGGCGTAATCCGCTTTGATTTCGTAAGAGGGATCAATCAGCGCCAGCAGACGGGGCTGTGTGGGTGGCAACTGTTTCAACAGTCCCTTTAGCCCGTCTTCCCGAAACACCCGCACTTGACCGCCCGAGGCCCAACCGGTCAGCCGCTCGCCTTCGGAAGGATGCAGCTCAAACGTACTCAGGCTGTCGCCCTGCCGCAGACTGTGCCGAAACCAGGCCGGCGAACCCGGGTAAGTGTTCAGCCTGCCCGAACCGGGGTTGTGCTGCTCCAATAATCGCAGAATCGGCTGCCAGTCCCTGGAGCGCAGGTCCGCCCGCTGTGCCCACAGGCGCTGGATACCGGTGTCGGCTTCCCCGGTCTTGCGGGCCCGGTCACTGCCCAGGTCGTACAGGGCACTGCCGGCGTGGGTATCGAAACAGGCAATGCCCGTCGCTTTGGCATGCATCATCTCGAGTGCCAGGGTCAGAGCGGCGTGCTTTTGAACGTCGGCAAAATTGCCGGCGTGAAAGGCGTGAAGATAACTGAGCATGAATCGGCTCCCTGTGTCAGGCGCCCATTAGGCATCAAGGAAAAATCGCAAGCAAGGCCAAGGCAAGCCTGCCTTGGAAAGTC
>JBPEXK010000391.1:0-3873 GCA_052031745.1 Marinobacter sp.
CACATGCCCGAGGTACACTCGGTGATCCTCGCCCTGGGTGACATCGAGGGCAAACTGATCGCCGCCCGCATGCTGCGCAAGCTCGGCTTCCGCGGTTACATCGTCGCTCACACCATGTACCCGGACGAGGCTCACCAGATTCGGGAGGCAGGCGCCAATGAGGCCTACCTGACCATGGACGAAACCGGCGTCGCCCTGGCCAGCCACATCATCCATCGGGTTGAGGCCAAACCCGACTAGCCCTTGGATCTTATAACGCGCAGGTCCGGAAACCGGTGTAGACGTCGTTCCGCAACGGCAGGTAGGCCTGTCGGTAGGTGCCGCGGATCAGGCATGAGGACGTTGCACAGCTGCCGCCCTTGGTGACCTTGTGGTCGCCGAACTGCAGGGTCGACATAAACGGGTACATGTCCACCCGGAAGCCGTCGTAGGGCAGAAACTGGGTGCTGGTCCATTCCCACACACCACCGATCATCTGCCGACAACCAAAGGGGCTATCGCCCTCAGGATAGTCGTACACCGGGTTCTGGCCCATGGCATGACCGTCGAGGTCCGCATGGGCCGCAGACGGCGGCGTGTTGCCCCAGGGAAAACGGCGGAACGGCTCGCCCGGGCGATTGCCCAGAGCCGCCACTTCCCACTCAAACTCCGTGGGCAGGCGTCGACCCGCCCACTGACAGTAGGCCTCGGCCTCCCAGAAACTGACGTGGCTGACCGGGGCTTCGAGGTTCAGGGGCTGCCAGCGGTCAAACACCCGCTCCTGCCATTGGCCGTCCTGACAGCGCCAATACAGCGGCTGTTTTGGGGTTTCGAGTATCGGTTCAGGGCTGTTGTGCACCAGGGCAACATCGATTTCAGTTGCCAGCCATTTGCGACCGCCAAAAGACCAGTACTCTGGCTTGTGATAGCCGCCGTCTTCGACAAAGGCCAAGAAATCGGCGTTGGACACCGGCTGGCGGGCGATGGTAAAGGCATCCAACTCTACTTCGAACCGCGGCTTTTCGGCGTCAAAGGCGAAATCATCGGAGGCATACGCCGACGACTCCCCGGGCATGCCGATCAGCCAACGACCGGCAGGAACAACCGCGTCCCCCGCCAGCGGCGTGCCCGGCGCAGCCCGGCCCGGACGGACGTCGGGCGGGGCCGGGTAGCCCACGGTCTGCCTACACCAGATCATAGATTCAATATGCATGTTCTGGTGAAAGATGGCGTACCGGTACAGGTACAAGGCGCGATCATCCAGAGGCTGGGAGCGGATCCGGTCGGCCACCCGGTCATACACGGTATCGAAGTATTTCAGGGTCTTGTGCAAGCCCGGGAACAGGTCCCGGTTCCAGCGATCGTGATGGTCGATGTGGAACGAATCCCACAGGTCATCCATCGACGGATCGATGCTGGCCGAACCATCAAGCAAATTGAACACAAACACTTCGTAAAAGAAGGCCGAATGCCCCATTTCCCAGAGCGGGGGGTTCACCCCCGGATGGTATGGCACATCGAGCAGCGCTTCCGGGAGCGATGTGATTAACGCGCGGGTGCGCTGACGGGTCCGCTCCAATTCCTGCAGCAATTCCTCGCGCGCCACTGGCGCCACATCCAAAGATCTCAAGTCGCCCATAAGCCAGAATGTCGTTTGGTTTTGAATCAGCATAACAGATGCTCCCTCGGTCGAAAGCCGGAACACCTGTCGGTTTCCTTTACAGTAATACGGCGCCAAAAACGCTCGGATCTTGCAAGCGTCTGAAAGCACGGTCGATAAATATAGTGGCATACATCCTGAATAGGGCAGGAAATGCCAGAGGATTTCTCTGGCTGTTGTAGCGGGTCACAGGGTGGTGACCGGACAGCGCACCGTCCCGGCTTACAGATTTCCCTGCATAACTGGCAGTCCCGTTTCCCAGGCATCACTCTTATGGAGGTTTGCCATGACGGAAAAGAGACCGCTTGTCTGGCTGTCGGCGGCACACACGCATAGCACAATCCGAAGCGCCCTTGTTACCCGTTGGGAATTGACCGACTTCAACGCGGAGAACCCGGTGCCTCTGCTCCTATCTCCTCCGGTTGGCGCCAAGATCGGCGTCCTGGACCTCAGCCAGGGCCCCACGGACAACCTGGCCTGGTTTGAACATTGGCTTGAAGCCCTCAATCTCTCGTACTGGGTCGGCCTGGTGCCGCACCGCCCGATCAGCGGCACCCGCATGGCCCAGTTGATTACTCGATACTGCTCGGACTTCCACACCCTGCCGGTGGACAGTCACCGACTCAACACCGTGCTTGGGCACCTCTGGGGTATGGCAGTGATTCGGGAACCTGTTGGCCCACTGCCTCGAAACGGGTACCAAAACCTCGTTCTCGAAGGTAACTCTCTGGCCATCCGTGAAGCCCGGGAACTGCTCAGACGATTCTCCGTGACCACGGAGCCGGTTCTGATCATCGGGGAAAGTGGCACCGGTAAGGACGCCGCCGCGCAATTCATCCACCAGCATTCCACCCGGGCCTCCGGCCCTCTGGTGACTGTCAACTGCGCCGCCCTGCCGGAGTCCCTCACCCAGAGCGAGTTGTTTGGCTACGAAAAGGGGGCCTTCACCCATGCGCTCAGCACCCACCCTGGCCGATTGGAGCAGGCCATCGGTGGCTCGCTGATTCTGTCCTCCATTGACGAACTCAACCTGGAACAGCAATCGGCGATTCTGCGGTTCCTGCAGGAGGGCCAGATCGAGCGCATCGGCGGCAGCGATCCGATTCGGATCGACAGCCGGATCATTACCACCGCCAGCCAGCCCCTGACCGACCTGATCGATGCGGAGCGATTCCGCAGCGATGTTTACTACCGGCTGGGAGGGCTGGAGGTGCGAATGCCTCCGCTTCGGGAACGGCGCGAAGACATCCCGACGCTGGCCGAAGCACTGCTGGAGTCATCGGCCCTGGGCGGCGAACACAAGCAACTGGGCGATGCCGCCATACGCAGTCTGGTCAGTCATTCCTGGCCCGGCAATTTCCGGGAATTGCAGAACCGGCTCCGTCAGGGGCTGTTGCTGTGCGACCGGAACGAAATTGAACCGGAGGATTTGGGGCTCACCCAATCCGGCAGCGATACCGGAGATGCCGCGGTCTCCAACCTCAGCCTGGAAGAGTTTCGTGCCCGAGCCGAACAACAGGCGCTGTCCTGCAGTTTGGCCCTGGCCCATCACAACGTGTCCGCTGCGGCACGCATCCTCAAGATTTCCCGGGTTTCGTTTTACCGGCTCATGGAGAAGTACAACAAGGGACACCAAGCCAGCCAGCATCGCCAGGGGTCCCCGCCAAAGGGAGATTCAGCATGACATATGCCCGCATTTCGGCCCTCACCTGTGCCTGCCTGTTACCTGCGTTAGGGTGGGCACAATCCGGCTCCAGCCAAACCGCCCCGACTGAGCCGGCGGCCGAGGACAGTAAGAACGAACAAGCCACTGAAATCGCGTCGATCACCGAAGACCGGGGCATCGTCACTCGCCCCGGGCGCTTCGTGATCGAACCTGCGTTTTCTCACGCCCACAGCAATTCCACCCGGGTCGCCATCGAGGGCTACACCGTGATTCCCGCACTGTTGGTGGGGTTGATCAACATCTCGGAAATCCAGCGGGACATCTTTGTCACCTCGCTCACGTTCAAGTACGGCATCACCAGCCGCCTGGAAACCGACCTGCGAATTCCCTGGCTGCGGATCAATGAGGACCTGCGGGAACGCCAGGCATTTGAAGGCACCCCGGTGGACACATTGCGGGAATCGTCCGGGCAGGGGCTCGGCGACATTGAGGCTTCGGTTCGCTACCAGCTCAACGATGGCCTCGATGGCTGGCCCTACGTCATTGGTGTGTTTCGAGTGAAAGCGCC
>JBPEXK010000392.1:0-2236 GCA_052031745.1 Marinobacter sp.
ACCGGCGGCGGCTACGCCACCAAGGTAGTGGCGCCTGCGGTTCAGGTGTTGCCGGTGCCCAAGGGCTATTCCCTGGACCAGGCGGCGGCCATCCCCGAGGTGTTCGCCACCGCGTGGCTCAATCTCTACCAGGAAGCCGGCCTGCAGCCGGGCGAGCGGGTGCTGTTGCACGCTGGCGCCAGCGGCCTGGGCACGGCGGTTATCCAGCTGGCGACGGCGTTTGGCAATCCGGTGTTCGCCACCGCCGGCGACGCATCAAAGCTGGAGACCTGCCAGCAGCTCGGGGCAACCGGCCTCTGGAATCGCAACGACGGTTCCTTTGTGGAGGCCGTTAAGAAATGGGGCTGCGTTGACATGGTGCTGGATCCGGTTGGGGGCAGCTATATCGCTGAGGACCAGCAGGTGTTGAATGTGGACGGCCGAATCGTCTTGATCGGCCTGATGGGCGGCCGCACCGCCGAGGTGGACTTGGGCTTGATGCTGGTGAAACGTCACCGGCTGATCGGGTCCACTTTGAGGTCGCGTACGGTGGTGGATAAGGGCAAGGTGATGCAGGCGCTGCACCGGCACGTTTGGCCTCTGCTCAGTGCTGGGCAGATCCGCCCGCAGATCGACAGTGAGTGGCCAATCACCAAGGTCGAAGAGGCCATGGCCTACGTTGCCGACAACCAGAATACCGGGAAGGTGCTGCTGAAAGTCTCAGACTGACCTTCCCGGTCTTACTCGGGGCAAGCGCCGATTAGTCGGCGACGTGAACCAACTGCTTGCCGAAGTTCTTGCCTTTGAGCATGCCCTTAAAGGCATCGACGGCGTTTTCCAGGCCTTCGGCAATGGTTTCCCGGTACTTGAGCTCGCCGTTGGCGATGCGTGTAGTCAGGATGTCAGTGATTTCCTGATGCTGGTCCTGCCACTCGGTGACCAGGAAAAAGCGGTGCTCCGGTACCGGGTCCAGCGCTTTGAGCACGTCGAAAGGCGTTTCAACGGCGGCCATGTCGGTGGCGTTGTAGGCCGAGACGTAGCCACAAATGGGCACCCGAGCGCCTTTGTTCAGCAGGGGCGCAACCGCGCGGGTGACGGCACCACCGACGTTCTCGAAATACACGTCGATACCATCGGGACAAGCGGCCTTCAGGTCTGCGTCCAGGTTGCCGGCCTTGTAGTCAACGCAGGCATCGAAGCCCAGCTCGTTCACCACGAATTCGCACTTCTCGGGTCCACCGGCAACGCCTACCACGCGGCAACCCTCACTCTTGGCAGTCTGGCCTACCACGGTACCTACCGGGCCGGAGGCGGCAGAAACCACCACGGTCTCACCAGCCTTCGGCTGACCCACGTACATCAGGCCGCAGTAACCGGTGCGACCCGGCATGCCGGCCACGCCCAGGTAAGTTTGCAGCGGTACGTTGTCCTTCTGATGAATCTTGTAGACCATTGGCGCGTCGGCAGGGAAGGTGACGTATTCCTGCCATCCTGAATAGCAGGTCACGAGGTCACCCACTTTCAGTTTGTCAGACCGCGACTCCACGATGCGGGCCACACTCTCGCCAACGATGGGTTCGTCAATGCCGATCGGATCCATATAGCCTTTGGAGTCGTTCATGCGCGGACGCATGTAGGGATCCAGGGACAGCCAAAGAATCTGGGCAACCACTTCACCCTCGCCGGGCGCCCGTACTGGCCGCTCTTCCATGACCAGATCGCCTTCCTGGATCTCACCTTGCGGGCGTTGCTTGAGCACCACGGCTCGATTTTTGTATTCGCTCACGATCACCTCCGGTTGCGTTATGAAACCAGATTAGCGTGCAGCAGAATCAGCCTGTGGTCAACCTCTCATCCTGGCATCTTGCACGGCGCGACTTGGTTACATTCGCCGGCAGCGCCGGTATACTCGCGGTCACGCTCAGGATGAGCAGGGAAATTTTCTTCAAGGACGGAAGACATGCCCCAGGTAAGTGGATTGCAGTTCACCGTGCGTGTCGGTGAGCTTCCTGCAGATGTTTTTTCAGTGGTCGGCTTTACGCTGACCGAAGCCCTCTCCGAGTTGTGTCATGGCCGCCTTGAGCTAGCCAGTACCGATCCCGCCATTGGCGCCGCCGAGGTGCTGGAGCAGCCGGTGGATCTGGTGCTCTGGCAGGACGGTGCGCCCATGCGCCGGTTTACCGGCGTGGTCAGCGAGTTCGCCCGCGGCGACACCGGCCATCGTCGCACCCGCTACGAACTGGTGATTCAGCCGCCG
>JBPEXK010000393.1:0-5625 GCA_052031745.1 Marinobacter sp.
GCACTGGCCCAGGCCGGCATTGCGCGCGCTTTCGAGCACCGGGAAGCTGTCGTCGACCATTAGCGTGGTGCTGGCCTGATAGGGCGCAAGCCGGTGCAGGTCCCGCCAGAATTCCGGCTCTTCCTTGGCGCGCCCCAATTGGTGGCTGGACACGATGCCGTCCACGCGTCGATCCAGGCCGGTGCGCTCCAGTTTCAGGCGCAATGGGTCCGGGTGGCAGTTGGTGACGATCACCGTGCGCAAACCGGCGCTGCGAAGGGCGTCGAGAAAGTCGACGACGTGGGGGCGATAGCCAATCTTGTGGCCGACCTCCGCCTTCAGCGCGGTGATGTCCACGGCCAGGCGGTCGCTCCAGTAATCGGTGCAGTACCAGTTCAGGGTGCCGCGCTCCGCCATGATCATGGGAATGATGTGATCCTTGGCGTCCTGCGGGGCGAGATCATTCTGCTCCGCGTAGCGCAGGGGGAGATGCTCCAGCCAGAAGTGGCTGTCGAAGTGCAGATCGAGCAGGGTTCCATCCATATCCAGGAACACTGTCTCAAGAGAAGACCAGTTCACCATAAACGAAAGCAGCCTGAAGATTTGTCTTCAGGCTGCCGCAGAATGGCGTTCGAGGCAAGCCGGGATAATACGGACCCGGGCCAGACTTACTCGTTGGCGGCAGTTACGGTTTCTGGTTTGCGACCGACGCGGGTGCAGCCCAGGCAGCGCACAAAGGTGGCCTTGGCGGGGCCGACCACCAGAACCTCACCGGCTTCAGCGGCGTTGCCGCCGAGCAGGGAGAAGGGCAACGAAACCAGGTAGACGGCGCTGCCAATGACAGTCGTGGCCAGCAAGACCGGGCGCGCAAAGATGGCATCGCCGGTCATCGCCAGCGCGGAGGGGCTCTCGTCCACCGCATTGGCGTGTCCGAGTGAGGAAAACGCCAACAGGCATGCGGCCACGGTGGCCATCAATGTGCGGGAAATCTTTCGAGTCATCTTACTGTCTCCTGAACTTTTCGCCCCTTCGGTTTCGTCGTCCCCGAGGCTTCCTACTGCGCCGGAACGGACGCTGACAATGCCTCCAAGTGTAGACGAAGGGCATGATTTCTCTGTTAACTATGAATCATATTTGCGTATTTTCAAACGATTTTTCGTTGCAAAATGTGCATTTGAGCAGGCCGTCAGCGCTGGCATCGGGGGCAATACACGGTGGAGCGATTGTTCATGCGGATTTCCTTCAGCACCGCCTGACATTCCGGGCAGGGCTCCCCGGTGCGCCCGTACACCAGTAACGACTGGGCAAAATAGCCGGGTTTGCCGTCGCTGTTGACGAAGTCCCGAAGGGTGGTGCCGCCCATCAGTATGGCGGCACTCAGGGTTTCCCGGATGGCCTCGGCCAGCAGGTGATAGCGGTCGAGGCTGATGCGACCGGCCTGACGCCGGGGGTGGATGCCGGCTTTGAACAGCGCCTCGTTGGCGTAGATGTTGCCGACACCGACCACCACATGGTTGTCCATGACGAACGATTTCACCGGCGTCTTCTTGCCCCGCGACAGGCGGTACAGCATTGGACCGTTGAACTCCGGGGACAGGGGTTCGGGGCCCAGGTTGGCGATCAGCGGGTGGGCTTCGGCGGCGTCCGACCACAGCCAGCAACCGAAGCGGCGGGGGTCGTTGAAGCGCAGCACCACTCCGTTATGCAACTGGACGTCGATGTGGTCATGGGTCAGGGGTGGTGCCTGATCCGCGATGATGCGCAGGCTGCCGGACATGCCGAGATGTACGATCACCGTGCCGGCGTCCAGATTCAGAAACAGGTACTTGGCGCGCCGGTCCACGGTCCGGATGGTTTCGCCCTCCAGGCGCTGAGCCAGATCCGCGGGAACCGGCCAGCGCAGACTGGCGTTGCGAACCGTGACCTTGCTGATGCGTTGTCCTTCACAATGGGGGGCGATACCACGCCGGGTGGTTTCGACTTCGGGTAACTCGGGCACTTGGCACTCCGGGCGAGGGTGGGTCGCGGATCAGGCGGGCAAGCCTGATTGGTTTGGAAACACACTCAGTGTAATCAGTAACAAATTTGCCGCCAAATACGGTTGAGACGGCGAACAGCTGTACGCTAAAGTTGCGTCACTGGTTTAAAACCCTCCGAAGGTCTTATGCGCGGTCTGCGCGATTGCCGGCGAGAGCGGTTTAAGCTGTTGAATGGATTTGAGGATTATTTATGTGGTTTAACGGTCTTCTTGACCTTTCGGTGTTGCAGTTGATCCTGGTCACCCTGGGCATGACCCACATCACCATCGTGAGTGTGACCCTGTACCTGCACCGCCATTCGGCACACAATTCGTTGGATCTTCATCCTGTGCTGAAGCATTTTTTCCGGTTCTGGCTCTGGCTGACCACGGCCCAGAACACCAAAGAGTGGACTGCCATCCATCGCAAGCACCACGCCAAGTGCGAAACCGAGGACGATCCGCACAGCCCGGTAGTGCTGGGCATCAAGAAAGTGCTGTTTGAGGGCGCGGAACTCTACGCCTCCGCGGCCACCCCGGAGACCCTGGAGCGCTACGGTCAGCGCACTCCGGAAGACTGGGTGGAGCGCAACGTCTACAGCCGCCACAAAATGCTGGGCGTCGCGCTGTTGGCGGTGCTCAACCTGGCGCTATTCGGTGTGCACGGCATCTGGATCTGGGCCGTGCAGATGATGTGGATTCCGGTCTGGGCTGCGGGTGTGGTGAATGGCCTCGGCCACTGGTTCGGCTATCGCAATTTCGAGTGCACCGACAACGCCCGCAACATTTCACCCTGGGGCATCCTGATTGGCGGTGAAGAGCTGCACAACAACCATCACACTTACCCCAACTCCTCCAAGCTGTCCCGGCGTTGGTACGAGGTGGACATTGGCTGGGGCTACATCCGCCTGTTCCAGCTGTTCGGCATGGCGACGCCAAAAGGCTACCGGCCCATCGCCCACCACGTGCCGGGCAAGCAGGAGGTGGATGTCGAAACCGTGCAGGCCATTGCCAACAACCGGTTCGACATCATGCGCCAGTACCGCAAGCGGGTGATGGAACCGGCCCTGCGCCAGCAGAAGGCTTTGATGGACGACGAAATCCGGCCCCGGTACCGCAAGCTGAAGCGTCTGCTGTCTCGGGAGATCACCCTGATCAAGCCGAAGGAAAAAGAGGCCCTGGACACGGTGCTGGAACGCAACGCCATGCTGCGCCAGCTCTACGACAAGAGTCACGAGCTGCAGGCGCTCTGGCGTCAGCGCGGCCTGAAGCCCCAGGAGAAGCTGAACGCCCTGATGGAGTGGTGCAAGGAAGCGGAGGCCAGCGGCATTCGCTACCTGGAAGAATTCGCCGAGCATCTGCGGGCCTATTCCCTACGGCCTGCCGGCTGAATCCAAGGCCCCGCTTCGGCGGGGTTTTTTGTGCCCGCTCGGCCGACGAGCACCGGTCGTTCAGGCGCCTTCCGGTTCGACCCGGAACAGGCAATAGGTGACCTGGCCTGCGGTTTTCTCCCGGTGCAATTGCCAGTGCTCGGGCACCGCCGGTGTAGCGATCTCGCTCTCGTGCTCCAGGTAGACCCAGCCGCCCGCCCTGACCCAGCCCTGCTCGTCCAGCAAGGGCAGGATTTTTTCGAGCCAGCCCTGGCGGAACGGCGGGTCCATGAAGATCAGATCAAACGGTGCCCGGGTTCGCTTGGCAAGGAAGCTGTCCACGCTGTCGCAGACCACGGTGCCGCGGTCTGATTTCAATTGCCGGAGGTTGTCCCTCAGGGCCCGGGCCAGGGCCGGCGTGTGGTCCACCAGGGTCGCACTGCCGGCGCCCCGGGACAGGGCTTCCAGGCCCAGGGCGCCGGAGCCGGCGAACAAGTCCAGGCAGTCCTGGCCCGCCAGGTGGAACGACAGCCAGTTGAACAGGGTCTCGCGGGTGCGGGCCGGGGTCGGGCGCACGCCGCCGGCGTCGGGGAACCGCAGTTTCCGGCTGCGCCAGTCACCGCCGATGATGCGTAATTCGGCCATGGCCGAGCCGGTGCCCTGGGCGGTGCGAGCGGGCTTACCGGCCGGTCGTCGTTGGGCGGATTTTCTGGGGGCCATGGCGTGGCTCCTGGCGGCTGCTGGGGTTGAAGGTTGTCGCCGTATGGTAGCGGAAACCCGGGCACACCCGGTAATGCGGGTGCCCCTCACTTCGGTAGGACAGTCTGCTAGAATGTCGGCTTTCTTTTTCCCGCCCATTCACATAGATGGTATGAGTTTATGACGGCAGAGTGGATTTCAATCGGCCTACTGGCCCTTCTTGTGCTCGTTTTCGTTCTGGAGCTGGCCGGCAAGCGCAGCCGGGCCCCGCGCCCGAAGCCGGTACCCCAGCGCAAGCCGGAGGTCGCCAAGGGCCCGGCACCCGTTGCTGAGGAAAAAACCAGCCCGGAGGGTGCCGAAGCCCCGGTTGAGCCTGCTCCCGCCGACACCGCCGCGGCCGTGCCTGAAGTCACACCGGAGCCGGTTGCCGAGCCGGAACCGGAACCGAAGGCCGAGCCTGCACCCGAGCCGGAACCCGAACCCCAACTCAGCGTGTTCGAGCGCATCAAGAAAGGCCTCGGCAAGACCCGGGCCAGCCTGACCGGGGGCATGGCCGACCTGTTCTCCGTCGGCAAGAAAATCGACGAGGACCTGCTGGAGGAGATAGAAACTACCCTGTTGATGGCGGACGTGGGCGTCACCGCCACCTCCGAAATCATCGATTCCCTGACGGACAAGCTTGAGCGCAATCAGCTCAAGGACGGTGAAGCCCTGCGCAAGGCCCTGCGCGAGCAGCTGCATGGCCTGCTCAAGGACGTGTCCAAGCCGTTGGAGCTGGACACCAGCAAACAGCCCTACGTGATCCTGATGGTCGGCGTGAACGGCGTCGGCAAGACCACCACCATTGGCAAACTGACCAAGAAATTCCAGAGCGAAGGCAAGTCGGTCATGCTCGCCGCCGGTGACACCTTCCGGGCCGCCGCGGTCGAGCAGCTGCAGGTCTGGGGTGAGCGCAACGACGTGCCGGTCATCGCCCAGCACACCGGCGCCGACAGCGCCTCGGTGATCTTCGACGCTATCCAGTCGGCCAAGTCCCGCGAGGTCGATGTCGTGATCGCCGACACCGCCGGCCGCCTGCAGAACAAGGAAAACCTGATGAACGAGCTGGAAAAGGTCGTTCGGGTGATGAAGAAGCAGGACGAGACCGCGCCCCACGAAGTCATGCTGGTATTGGACGCCGGAACCGGCCAGAACGCCCTGAGCCAGGCTCAGGTGTTCCAGCAGGCGGTGGGCGTCAGCGGCATTACCCTGACCAAGCTCGATGGTACCGCCAAGGGCGGCATCGTCTTCGCCATCGCGCGTCAGCTGCAGCTGCCGATCCGCTTCATCGGCGTCGGTGAGCAGGTCGATGACCTGCGCAGCTTCGACGCGGAAACCTTTGTGGATGCGCTGTTTGATTGATTTTCCGGCGGTATTGGAGCTGTAGCCAGCCATGATCGAATTTCGTCAGGTTACCAAGCGCTACGACAGCGACCACACCGCCCTGCGCCAGGTGAATTTTCACCTGGACCGGGGTGAGCTGGCGTTCCTGACCGGCCATTCCGGCGCCGGCAAGAGTAC
>JBPEXK010000394.1:0-1021 GCA_052031745.1 Marinobacter sp.
AACAGCGCGACATTCTGGTCACCAGCGCCCTGCCCTATGCCAATGGCCCCATCCATCTGGGCCATCTGCTGGAATACATTCAGACCGACATCTGGGTGCGCTACCAGAACATGCGGGGCCAGAACTGCTATTACGTTTGCGCCGACGATGCCCACGGTACCGCCATTATGCTGCGTGCCGAGCGCGAAGGCATCTCTTCCGAGCAGCTGATTGACCGGATCCGCGACGAGCATCAGCAGGACTTTGCCGGTTTCCACATCCGTTTCGACAACTACTACACCACCCACTCGGAGGAGAACCGCCAGTTCTCCGAGTACATCTACCGTCAGTTGCAGGAAAACGGGCACATTGCCACCCGCAAGATCACCCAGTCCTACGACCCGGAAAAGAACATGTTCCTGGCGGACCGGTTCATCAAGGGCACCTGCCCCAAGTGCAAGACCGAGGATCAGTACGGTGACAACTGTGAAGCCTGTGGCGCCACCTACACCCCGGCCGAGCTGATCAACCCGCGCTCCGCGGTCTCCGGCGCTACGCCGATCGAAAAAGAATCCGAGCACTATTTCTTCAAGTTGCCGGATTTCGCCGACTTCCTGGCCAACTGGACCCGCAGTGGCACCCTGCAGCCGCAGGTGGCCAACAAGCTGTCCGAGTGGCTGGACGCCGGTCTGCAGGAATGGGACATCAGCCGGGACGCGCCCTACTTCGGGTTTGAGATTCCGGACGCGCCGGGCAAGTACTTCTACGTGTGGCTGGACGCGCCTATCGGCTACCTGGCCAGCTTCAAGAATCTGTGCAACCGCGAAGGCATCGACTTCGAGCATTTCTGGAAGGCCGATTCCACCGCCGAGGTGTACCACTTCATCGGCAAGGACATCATCAACTTCCACGCCCTGTTCTGGCCGTCCATGCTGCACGACGCCGGCTTCCGGACGCCGAGCGCGGTCTGGGCCCACGGCTTCGTGACCGTCAACGGCAAGAAGATGTCCAAGTCGCGCGGTACCTTCATCATGGCCCGCAC
>JBPEXK010000395.1:0-2438 GCA_052031745.1 Marinobacter sp.
ATTCTTGGCCTGAACGGCACCCCGGACGCGGGTGACGAGTTCTTCGCTGTCGCCGACGAGAAGAAGGCCAAAGAGCTGGCTGAATTCCGTCAGTCGCGGGAGCGGGAGCAGCGTCTGCAGCGTCAGCAGGCGGCCAAGCTCGAGAACCTGTTCGAGAATATGGGTAAGGACGAGGTCAAGACCCTCAACGTGGTTCTCAAGACCGACGTTCGTGGCTCCCTGGAAGCGATTACTAAGGCACTGCAGGACCTGGGCAACGACGAAGTGCAGGTGAAGATCGTGTCCTCCGGCGTGGGTGGCATCGCAGAAACCGACATCAGTCTGGCGATGGCAACCAACGCGGTGATCTTCGGCTTCAACGTCCGTGCCGACTCCGCCTCCAAGCGTCTGGTTGAGCAGGAAGGCCTGGATCTGCGCTACTACAGCATCATCTACAACCTGATCGACGATGTGAAAGCGGCCCTGACCGGTATGCTGGCACCGGAATTCCGGGAAGACATCGTTGGTATTGCCGACGTCCGCGACGTGTTCCGTTCACCGAAGTTTGGCCAGGTGGCCGGCTGCATGGTGACCGAGGGTACCGTGTACCGGAACAAGCCGATCCGTGTTCTGCGGGACAACGTGGTTATCTTTGAAGGCGAGCTGGAATCCCTGCGTCGCTTCAAGGACGACGTGCCCGAGGTTCGTAACGGCATGGAGTGTGGTATCGGCGTTAAGGGCTACGACGTGAAGGTCGGTGACCAGATCGAAGTGTTCGACCGTGTTCGCGTCGAGCGTAAGCTCGAGTCCACGGGGGCCTGATGCCAAGAGAGTTCAGTCGTATTGATCGCATCGGCGATCAGATGCAGCGTGAACTGGCGCAGCTGATCCAGCGGGAGGTCAAAGACCCGCGGGTCGGCCTGGTCACGGTCAATGCCGTCAAGGTAAGCCGTGATCTGGGCTACGCCGACGTCTACGTGTCCCTGCTGTCCACCGAGGAGCTCCACGAGGAGTCCCCGGAGGTCAAGGAATCACTGGCGGTACTGACCAAGGCCGCCGGTTTCCTCCGCGGCCAGGTCGGTCGTGCGATGAAGCTGCGGGTAGTACCCCAGTTACGATTCCACTTCGACTCCCTGCAGGGCTACAGCCGGAAGATGGACAGCCTTATCAAGCAGGCCGTGGGTGAGAAGCCGGCGGTCAGCCGCGATGAGGATGACAGTCAGGATGAGCCGGAGCAGAACGTTTGAGCCGCAGACGCAAAGGTCGTGACGTAAACGGGATTCTGGTGATCGACAAGCCGCAGGGTGTCACCTCTAATGGCATCCTGCAGCAGGTCAAGCGCCTGTACGGCGCCGCCAAGGCCGGTCACACTGGCGCCCTGGACCCACTGGCCACCGGGGTGCTGCCCTTGTGTTTCGGTGAAGCCACCAAGTTTTCCCAGATGATGCTGGACAGCGACAAGGCGTACATCGCCACCGCCCGGCTGGGCATCCGGACCGAGACCGGAGACAGCGAGGGCTCCGTCGTTGAGGAAAAGCCGGTCCCGGCGGACCTGTCAGCAAGCCAGTTGGAGCCGATCCTGGACCAGTTCCGGGGCGACATCCAGCAGGTGCCCTCCATGTACTCGGCCTTGAAACACAAGGGCCGTCCCCTGTACGAATACGCCCGCGAGGGTATCGAGGTGGAGCGCCCGGCCCGTCCGGTCACCATCTACGAACTCACCCTGCTGGAAGTGCGCGACAACGAGCTGGATATCGCCGTCAGTTGCACCAAGGGTACGTACATTCGCTCACTCGTCGAGGACATTGGCGAAGCTCTGGGTTGCGGCGCCCATGTGTCGGCGTTGCGTCGCACCGTGGCGTCCGGGTTCACCCTGTCGGATGTCCATAAGGTCCCGGACCTGGAGGCAATGCGCGAACGCGGCGAGAGCCTGGATGGTCTGCTGGTGGCGCCGGATGCGGCCTTGTCGATGTTTCCCGAGGAGACCCTGGCAGGGCCAACGCTGGTGTCGATATTGAATGGACAACCGGTTAAAATACCGGGTCAATCTCACGAAGGTTTCGTGCGCGTCTACGGCACTGAAGGCTTCGTGGGGTTGGCGGAAGCAATCCCTGATGGCGACGGCAGCAAACTGGTGCCGCGTCGTCTGGTGAAGAACAGCGGCCAACGCTAGGCGCGCCGCTGGTTAGCCGGGCTGTAGAGATGCGCGGTTCGGCCGTATTCGAGAGCATCGCAAACTATGAGGTGAAATATGGCACTTTCTGCCAGTGAGAAGTCACAGATCGTTAAGGATTTTCAGCAAGGTGAGGGCGATACCGGTTCTCCTGAAGTTCAGGTTGCACTGCTGAGCGCCAACATCAACAAGCTGCAGGATCACTTCAAGACCAACAAGCAGGATCATCATTCCCGCCGTGGTCTGATCCGGATGGTAAACCAGCGTCGTAAGCTGCTGGACTACC
>JBPEXK010000039.1:0-5261 GCA_052031745.1 Marinobacter sp.
TGAATGGTGCGGAGGCGCCGTCGCAGTGCGAGCCGGAGTCGGGGGTTGAATCGGTTGCAGTGCATCGGCAATCGATGAAAGTGGAGTTGCGCGGGAAAGCGTACTTGATACTTCGGGTGCGCCAATATGTGCACCTTATGTCCCCGGCGGGACAGTTCCATGGCAAGATCAAGGGTGTGCTTTTCCAAGCCGCCCCAGCCTGTTCCGGGAGTGGCAAACACCAGAGCCACGATCAGTTGGTCTTGGGGGTTCATGATCGGCCGCTTTGCTCGGCCAGCACCCGTTCGTAGACTTTCAGGGTTGCCTCGGTCTGGGCTTCGAGCTGAAATCGGTATGGGATATCGATGCTGGCCATCTGGGTGTCGAGGAGGCTATCGACGGTTGCTGCAAATGCATCTGTGTCGTCGGGTGGTACCAGTCCGTCCTGGAAGCAGGCCTGCAGCGTTTCCGCGGCCCCGCCGCGGTTGTAGGCAACCACGGGTGTGCCCGAGGCCAGGGCTTCGGTCACCGTGCGCCCAAAGGGTTCGGGTTTGGTGCTCATGTGACAGACCACGTCGGCCAGAAGGTAGAGCGTGGTCATGTCATTGCGCTGACCCAGGAAGCTGATGTGATCGGTAAGGCCCAGGCGTGCCCGCTCCCGCTCCAGTTCTTCCAGGAAGTGCTCTTTCCCGGGCTCGGCGCCTCCAACCACAACGCCGTGGCAGTCCGGCCGCTGGCGGACCAGTTTCGCCATCATGTCCAGGAAATCCAGCTGGCCTTTCCAGCGCGAAATGCGCCCGGGCATCATGATGATCTTCTGGTCTTCCAGTTGGGGGTACTGGCGAAACCAGCGTTGCCGCCACTGGGGGCTCAGTTCCCGTTGCTGAAACGCGTCCAGGTCCACCCCACGCTGGATGACGGTCAGCTTCCGTTCGGGCACCGAATAGTTGTCGAGCACGTAGTCCCGTACACAGCGAGAGACTGCGATTACGTGGTCGGCGCGGGTCATGATGGCGCTGTAGGGTGTCACCGAGTACATGCCGTGGAAGGTGGACACCACTGCGGGCCGTTGATGCTTGGGTATGCCCTTGAGTGCCAAGTGGATGATCCAGGCCGGCATGCGCGAGCGGACGTGTACGATGTCTGGCCGCAGATCCCTGAGCAGTCTGCGCATCGGGAGAATTTGCCCGAGGGACGCTGGAGACTTGCGGTGAATGGGCATAAAAATGTGACTTGAGCCCTGGCCTCGCAGTTGCTCGGCCATTGGCCCGCCCTTGGAGATGACAAAGGACTCGTGACCGCGTTTGACCAGTTCGGACGCGAATTCCACCGTGCCACGTTCGACCCCGCCGCTGTATAGGGCGGGTAGAGCCTGGAGAATTTTCAAGTGGAGTCCCTCCCGTTCGCCCGTTGATTGTCGCCAAAGTCGGGCAGCAGCCGGTCGATGACCCAGCGAGCAGTTCGGTCGGCTTCCCAGAGCGGTTCCGATTGTACCCGGTCGCCGGCCATCACGGCGGCGTGTTCGCTCCAGTGGGCGATGTGGCCCCGTTCGGCAAGAGCTGTAATTCCCCGACTGACCCGGCTTCCCGGTTGCGGGGAAAGTTCGAAAATACCGGTGGGCACGCCGGAAGTGGCCGCTTCGCACACCATGGACAGGCTGTCTGGCGTTATCCAGGCGGCCCTGGAGGCGGCCAGTCGATGGGCAAGCCAGCTTTCGTGGGTGTCTTGGTGGGCAACCACGCTGACTTTGGGGCTCTCCAGTTCGGCCAGTCGGGCCGACAGGCTTGCTGGGGTTCTGCGCGAGTTGCTGATGGTCCACCGCCACGCGGCATAGTGGCCAATCAGGTGCCCGATCTGGCCGAGCACCACATCGTCATCCCAGTGAAAATGCGGGGACGGGCCGCCAATGAGTATCAGCGCCTCGGGCTTGTCGGTAAGGCGGGCAAGCGGAGTAATGGCATTGAGTGCCCCTTCGGTCCGCAGAACGTTATTTCCGTGCACCTCGTCGTGAATTGGCGCGACCACACCGTCGACCCAAGCGAGAGGGAATCCAGGCTTCATCAGGACCAGGGTTTTCGCGCGCCGGCGTCGGCGCAGGGATAACAGCAAGCGGTGGGTGCCGCTGCCAGCCGCAATAATCAGATCGGGCGGGGGCAACTGTTCATCGAGGCGAGGGGAGGCGCCCAGCAAGGCGCGCCAGAGCGGCACTTTCACCTTGTCCGCTTCGACCCAGTGCAGGTCTGCACCAACCAGGACTCGAAGCCGGTTGCCCAGCCCCTTCAGCTGGTTCCGATGCCCTGGTTTGCTGTCGGTCAGTAGCCAGACCACAGGAGAGCGGCGGCGTGGTTCAGCAGAACGGGTCATAGGCTCCGGACCTCTTCAACCGGCCTCCTCGGGCAAACCGGTCTCCTCGGGTTACGGCATTACTTGCGACCATAAAAGCCAGGTTCGCTCTTGTCCGGCCGGGTTTTAAACCGACGGTGCATCCACAGGTACTGGGCTGGGGCACGGCGAATCTCCCGCTCCACGGTTTTGTTGATGGCCGTGGCATCCTCGACATCGTCACCACTGGGGAAGTTCTCCAGCGGCGGGTGAAAGTATATGTCGTACCCGGGCTTACCTTCCCGGCGAACGTGACTGAAAGGCACGACAGCGCAACCGCTGCGCTCGGCGATCCGGGACGTGGCGGTGATGGTCCCCGCCGGGATGTCGAAAAAGGGCGCAAACACGATGTCCTTGCGGCCATAATCCTGATCGGCTGCGTACCAGACCGCGTGATTGTTTTTCAGGCTGCGAAACAGGCCGCGCAAGTCCTTGGCGCCCAGAACCTTGCCGTAGCGGCGCTCACGGGCCCGGGTCATGACCGCGTTCATCAGGGGGTTGTTGTGATCCCGCTGCATGACATCGGCGTTGATGAATTCGGTCACCAGGCTGCCGCCCAGGTCCAGAGTGCTGTAGTGGCCGCCAAGCAGGAGCACGCCCTTACCCTTGGCCAGCGCCTGTTCAAAATGCTCGAGCCCATGCACGGTGGTCATGGATGTCAGACCGGCCGGATCCCGGAACCAGGCCAGCCCCAGTTCCATCAGGCCAATACCATTGGCAATGAAGGATTCGCGCACCAATTGCGCCTGCTCGCTGGCGGACAATTCCGGGAAACACAGTTTGATGTTGACCTCGGTAATGTGGCGGCGGCTGCCCGCCAGACGCCATGCCAGCAAACCAACGATTTTCCCGAGCCACCATTGCACCCGGATCGGTAATTGCGCCATCAGCCACATCAGTCCCACGCCAACCCAGGTGGGCCACCAACGGGGATGGCGGTAAGCCGAATAGTCCGTATTTCTCGGAAGTTTGCGGTGTTTCTTATTCACGGGGGAGGGGTCCTGCTGTCCGCGAAACCGGTCGCCGTCGCGGGCGGGTACCAGTATCAATCAGAAGTAAATCAATGGGTTTTCGGCTATGATACCTCACTGAATTATCCGGAGTCCCGCGTGCTGCAATTTATCTATTCCCAGCTGATACGACTGCTTTTACCCTTCATCCTGATTCGCCTCTGGTGGCAAGGCCGACGTGCCCCTGAGCTGCGCCGTCACTGGTACCAGCGGTTGGGGTTCGTTCCGAATTTTCAGGGTGCCGTGGTTTGGGTCCATGCGGTTTCGGTGGGCGAGACTATCGCTGCCGGCCCGATGGTGCGGCGCTTGCTGGGGCGTGAGCCGGGCATCACCATTCTGATGACGGCAATGACCGATACCGGCCTGGCACAGGCCAAAAAGATGTTCGGTGACCAGGTGCAGTATGCCTACGCGCCCTATGACACGCCCGGCTCCATTCGGCGCTTTCTGAAACGTGCCCAGCCCCGGATTCTGGTGATCATGGAAACCGAAATCTGGCCCAACATGATACGCCAGTGTCGGGCTTCCGAGGTGCCGGTCTTTCTGATCAATGCCCGCCTGTCCGAACGCTCCGCTCAAGGCTACGAACGCATCAAAAGCTTGGCGGTGCCGATCATGCGCAGCATCAGTTGGGTGGCTGCCCAGGCTGATAAGGACGCGGAACGATTCTGTCGCATCGGTGTGGCCAGCGAAAAAGTGGCCGTCACCGGAAGCGTCAAATTTGATGTTGATATACCGGATGAGGTGCGCCGCGCGTCCGAGGAGCTGCGTAACCGCCTCGCGGGACGGCCGGTGTGGATTGCCGGCAGCACCCACGCAGGCGAGGACGCCCAACTGCTGGAGGCGCATCGGCAGGTGTTGGCACAGCACCCCCGCGCCCTGCTGATCATTGTGCCCCGGCATCCGGAGCGCTTTGAATCAGTGGCGGATCAGGTGGAAAAAGCCGGACTGACGCTGGCGCGTCGATCGCGAGGGAATGGGGTTGAGTCGGCTGAGGTGTACCTGGCCGATACCATGGGCGAGCTCATGATGCTCTACGGTGCGAGCGACGTGGCCTTCGTTGGCGGCTCCCTGATTGAGCGGGGTGGTCACAATCCGCTGGAGCCGGCGGCTTGGGGGATACCCGTGTTTTCCGGACCCCATGTGTTCAATTTCGAGACCATCTACCAGCGCTTGTTGGACGACGCTGGCGTCAAGCTGGTGGCCAACCCTCAGGAACTGGCGGCCCATCTTATCCAATTGCTTGGTCGCGACGACGAGCGGCAGGCGATCGGAGACAAAGCCCTGGCCGTGGTGAACAAGAACCGCGGGGCCCTGGATAAAGTGGTGGATGGAATCATCGAGCGGATATGAGGCGGGCGCCCGGAAGGCGCCCGCCTTGCAGGGTCATTGACCGGGGTTGTCGAGGACCTTGTCTTCGTTGGCCAGGGCTTCGATGCCGGGGGCGTCCTCGCTGAGCCAGTTGTTCAGGGCGACCAGGTCTTGCGGGCTCAGGGTGCCGGCCGCCTGTTTCAGTTGCAGCGTGTTGATCACATAGTCGTAGCGGGAGTTGGCGTAGTCTCTGAGTGCGACGTAATAGGCGCGCTCGGCGTCCAGCACTTCGACGATGTTACGAGTGCCAACCTCATAGCCGGCGCGGGTGGCATCCAGTGCGCTGCGCCGGGATACGATGGTCTGCTCCAGGGCTGAAGCCGTCTCGATGTTGTTGTTCACGGTAAGGAACAGGCTTCGAGTGTTTACCCGCACGTCCCGGCGCACGGTTTTCAGCGACTCTTCCGCCACCGTGACCAGCGAGCGGCTCTGGCGCACGCCGGCCTGGGTGCCACCGCCGGTGTACAGCGGCACGTTCAGGGTCAAGCCGATTACGCCCTGAGTGGTCGTGCCGTCCCT
>JBPEXK010000396.1:0-1986 GCA_052031745.1 Marinobacter sp.
TTGTTGAGCAGGTCCTGCTGGATCAAATGCGAGATGTGCGCCTGCACCCGGGTGGTAAAGCCAGCCGGCACGCGGTCCGCCAGGGCGTGCAACCAGCCCAGGCTCTTCCGCTGGCGGGTCAGAACCTTGACCAGGCTGGCCAGGGCGTAAAACGGCGCCCACAGCAAGTTGATCGGGGCTCTCAACATGTCCCAGCCCAGGGCCATTTTGTTGGTGGCGATGGCGCCCGGGTAGTGGAAGTGGCGATCAATGAACGCCGGCACCCGTGCCCGGCAGTCGGCGAAGTAGCGAGCGATGCCTGTTTGGATGGCGTGCTCGATCTCGGCTTCTGACAGGATTGATTCGATGGATGCGGATGAGGACATGGCGGCGTTTGGTAATCGGGTTGTGCGAACCGCCATGGTATCAGGGATTGTCGGTGGTCAGGCAGCGCAGGGAGAAATCCTTCTCCAGCCGGTAGCTGTCGAAATCCCGCGCGAGGAAGAGCTGCCCCTTGTAATGCTGCATGGCTTCGGCCGCCAGTTGGTGGATGTGCGGCGCGCCCCCAGGTCCAGACTGGTAACGGGAACTGAAGTGGGTAAGCACCAGGTTGGGCAGATGCACTTGCTGAGCGAAGCGGGCCACCTGTTCGGCGGAGCTGTGCTGAGGCCAGGGGCCGACCCGCTCGGCCACATCCTGGGTGTAGGTAGCTTCGTGAATCAGCGCGTGGCTGCCAATACCTGCCTCGGCCAACAGGGTGGGATCGTCGTTGTCCCCAGCGACGATAAGGCGGCGCGCAACGCGGGGAATTTTGGTGTAGTCGTCGCTGCGAAGCAGGCGGCCGTCGGCAAGGGTTACGTCCTGGCCTTTCTGCAACTCGCCCCAGCTAGGGCCTGGCTCAATGCCATCGGTTCGCAATTTATCCTGCAGCAACTGGCGCTCGAGATTTCTTTCGGTGAAGACATAAGCGCGACAGGGCACCCGGTGAGACAGGGCCACGTTGGTTACGTCGAAACGGTCGTCCTGCCAGTGGAAATCCGGGGCTTCGGAGTCGATGAAATTGATCGGATAGCTGAGGCTTGAATCGCTGTTTTCCAGAGTCGAGGTGATGAACCGGTGGGTCTGCACCGGGGCAATCAGGTCCAGCGGTTCGGTGCGGCCGAGCATGGATGCGCTGGTGAGCAGGCCCGGTAGGCCGAAGGTGTGGTCGCCGTGAACGTGGGTAATAAAAATCGCGCGCAGCTGCATCACCGAATAGTGCGCGCGCAGGAGCTGGTGCTGGGTGCCTTCGCCGCAGTCCACCAGGTACCAGGGCTTGGGGCCCGAGAGCGACAATGCCAAGGCAGTTACGTTACGAGCCCGCGTGGGCGTGCCCGCCGAGGTGCCCAGAAAGGTGAACTCCATCGTGCCTCCATACCTGTTTGCGATTGAACCGACCCCGGTTTTCCGTTAAATCTACGCCCTTGCATAGTACGACATCCGTTGCCCCAACCCCCAACGACCGTCGATGCCACACCCACAGCACAGGAGTTCAACCATGGCGGATACCTCACTCAAAGACCAGTTAAACACCGCAGTAAAAAACGCGATGCGGGAGAAGGATAAAGCGCGGCTCGTGACCCTGCGCATGGCCCAGGCGGCGGTGAAACAGATCGAGATTGATGAGCGTCGGGAGCTGAGCGACGACGATGTGCTCAAGGTGCTGGAAAAGATGCTCAAGCAGCGTCGCGATGCCGCCAGTCAGTACGACGACGCCGGCCGCGCCGAGCTGGCCGATAAAGAGCGGGCAGAAATGGTCATCCTCGAGGAGTTCATGCCCGCCGCATTGACTGAAGACGATTTGGACGCCCTGATCCGCTCCACCATCAACGCCACCGGCGCCCAGGGCATGCAGCACATGGGCAAGGTGATGAACGAACTGCGTCCACAGGTGCTCGGCCGCGTGGATATGGGACATTTGAGCAAGAAGGTGAAAGGGGCGCTGGCGGGCTGAGCTGTTGCTCAGCC
>JBPEXK010000397.1:0-1037 GCA_052031745.1 Marinobacter sp.
CCGCCGCGGCGGTGTTTCATTTCCTTGAGCACCGGGAACAGTTCGTAGATCCGCTCGGGGATTTTCTTGCTGCCGTCGGCGCGCACGGCCAGGCCGGTGCGCAGGTTTTCTTCCACGGTCAGCAGCGGGAAGATCTGCCGGCCCTGGGGCACGTAGCCGATACCAAGGCGGGAGCGGTCTTCGATTTTCTTCTGGGTCAGTTCCACGTCCTGGGCGAATTCAATGGAGCCGCTTTTGACGCTTTCCTCGCCCATGATGCATTTCATCAGGGTGGTCTTGCCCACGCCGTTGCGGCCCATCACGCAGGTGCACTGGCCCTGGGGCACGTCCAGCTCCAGGTCCCAGAGGGTGTGGCTTTCGCCGTAGTACTGGTTGAGCTTGTCGATTTTGACCATCAGATCCTTGGACATCAGGCTTCCTCCCCGAGATACACCTTGATCACTTCCGGGTCGTTGGAGACCTGGTCCATGGTGCCTTCGGCCAGCACGCTGCCCTGATGCAACACGGTGACTTTGCGGGCGATGGAGCGCACGAAGCCCATGTCGTGCTCGACCACCACCACCGACTGTTTACCGGCCAGGCTGGTGAGCAGTTCCGCGGTGCGTTCCATTTCCTGTTCGGTCATGCCGGCCACCGGCTCGTCCACCAACAGCAGGCGCGGGCGCTGCATCAGCAGCATGCCGATTTCCAGCCACTGTTTCTGGCCGTGGGACAGAATCTCGGCCAGGGCATTGCGCAGGTTTTTCAGGCCGATCATTTCCAGTACTTCGTCGATGCGGTCCCGGTACTCCGGCTTCATGGTGGCGGTGAGCGTGGGGAACACGCGCTTGTCCGCGGCCATGGCCAGTTCCAGGTTTTCGAACACGGTGAGCGCTTCGAACACCGTGGGCTTCTGGAACTTGCGGCCGATGCCCAGGGAGGCGATGTCCGGCTCGTTCTTGGTGAGCAGGTTGTGGCGGCTGCCGAACCACACCGAGCCGGTGTCCGGGCGGGTTTTGCCGGTGATGATGTCCATCATGGTGGTCTTGCCCGCGCCG
>JBPEXK010000398.1:0-2601 GCA_052031745.1 Marinobacter sp.
CTGCTCCAGTTGTTGCAGCGCCTGGCGCACCAGGTCCGCGGCGCTGGTCTCGTCCTCGGTGCACAGCAGGGCTGCCTGGTGGCTGCTGTGCAGCACCGCGTCGGCCTGGCTCAATTGTGCCTGTTCCTGTTCCAACTGGTCCTGCTCGCCATCGTCCAGGGCCAGGCGGTCCAGCTCCTCCACCTGGTAGCGCAGCAGCTGCAGCTTGGCCTCAGTTTCGTCGGCGTTCTGCTGGCGCTCGGTCAGCCGCTGGCGGGTCTGGTTCCAGACCTTGAACGCGGCATGGGTGTCGGCCGCCAGGGCTTCTACCCCGGCGAATTCGTCCAACAGCTTACGGTGGGTGTCCTTGCGCAGCAGGGACTGGTGCTGGTGCTGGCTGTGGATGTCCATCAGCAGGCCGCCCAGATCCTTCAGGTGAGCCAGCGGGCAGGGCTGGCCATTGATGTAGGCGCGGGAGCGGCCGTCCTTGCTGATGACCCGGCGCAGGATGCAGTCGCTGTCGTCGTCCAGCTCGTGCTGCTCCAGCCACGCCACGGCTTCCGGAATCTTGGCAACGTCAAAGGTGGCGGTGATGTCGGCGCGCTTGGCGCCGTGACGCACGGCACCCGCGTCCGCCCGGCCGCCCATGGCCAGTCCGAGCGCGTCCAGGACAATGGACTTGCCGGCGCCGGTTTCCCCGGTCAGTGCCGTCATGCCCGTGTTGAACTGCAGTTCCACCCGTTCGGCGATGGCGTAATTGGAAACCGTAAGCTGAGTAAGCATGCAGATAACCTCCGCGTCCTTCGAATTGCTGCGCTGAACAACCCGCTGTGTAAGCTGGGCGAAATACTGTTTGGTTATACAGTGACTGTGAATATATACAGGGTTTTTTCGGTTTGCAAATCGGCGGGTCGGGAATTTTTCCGGGAAACCGTGCGGGGTGGTTGAAACCTGAACACGGGGCCCCATATCCGTCCCCAACTAGAAATTTCCGGCTCGCGTCGGTCGGAAGCCATGTTGAATCGGCCGTCTGGTTGTCGGCCGCCGGATAGCTAGCAGGAGAACTCATGAGCACTGACGAGAACCGCACCGAACAGGTAGAAGACGAGCTGAACGAAGCGACCGAAGCCGCGGCCGAAGAGGTCCAGCCCGAGGCGGAAGCGGCCGAGGGTGGCGAGTCTGAAGTGGACGCGCTGAACGCCAAGGTCCAGGAGGCTCAGGACCAGATGCTGCGGCTGCAGGCGGAAATGCAGAACGTCCGTCGCCGGTCCGAGATTGATGTCGAGAAGGCCCACAAGTTTGCGCTGGAAAAGTTCGTGAAGGAGCTGCTGCCGGTCGCTGACAGCCTGGAGAAGGCGGTGGAGAGCACCGAGGGCAGTGATGACGCCGGTGAACTGGTGGCCTCCATCCGTGAAGGCGTCGAGATGACCCTGAACCTGTTCATGAGCAGTCTGGGCAAGTTCAATGTCGAGCAGGTGAACCCGGTGGGCGAGCCGTTTGACCCCCAGCAGCACGAAGCCATGTCCATGGTGCCGGCGCCGGATGCCGAGCCCAACAGCGTGGTCGCGGTGGTGCAGAAAGGGTATCTGCTCAATGGCCGTGTGGTCCGTCCGGCCATGGTCGTGGTCGCCAAGGCCGAAGACGCACCAAAAATTGATGAGCAGGCTTGAAAAGGCGATTAACGCGCCAATATAGCCTGTAAATGGTCAGAGCCGGGGCGATTCCCCGGGAAAGTATTCAGAAGCATTGGAGTGACTCAATGAGCAAGATTATCGGTATCGACCTGGGAACCACCAACTCCTGTGTCGCCATCATGGATGGTGACAAGGTCAAGGTTATTGAAAACGCCGAGGGTGATCGCACCACCCCGTCCATCATCGCCTACACCGATGACGGCGAGACACTGGTAGGCCAGTCTGCCAAGCGTCAGGCGGTCACCAACCCGCACAACACCCTGTACGCCATCAAGCGTCTGATCGGTCGTCGTTTTGAAGACGACGTGGTCCAGAAAGACATCAAGATGGTGCCGTACAAGATCACCAAAGCCGACAATGGCGACGCCTGGGTTGAGGTGAAAGGCGAGAAGATGGCACCGCCGCAGGTGTCCGCGGAAGTTCTGAAGAAGATGAAGAAGACCGCGGAAGACTACCTGGGCGAGAAGGTAACCGAGGCGGTGATCACCGTACCGGCCTACTTCAACGACAGCCAGCGTCAGGCCACCAAGGACGCGGGTAAGATCGCCGGTCTGGAAGTGAAGCGCATCATCAACGAGCCGACCGCTGCGGCCCTGGCCTATGGTCTGGACAAGAAGAGCGGTGACCGTACCGTAGCCGTGTACGACCTGGGTGGTGGTACCTTCGACCTGTCCATCATCGAGATTGCCGATGTGGACGGTGAGCACCAGTTCGAGGTTCTGGCCACCAACGGTGACACCTTCCTGGGTGGTGAAGACTTCGACCTGAAAATCATCGAGTACCTGGCTGACCAGTTCAAGAAAGACAGCGGCATCGACCTGCGCGGTGATTCCCTGGCGATGCAGCGTCTGAAGGAAGCCGGTGAGAAGGCCAAGATCGAGCTGTCCAGCAGCCAGCAGACCGACGTCAACCTGCCGTACATCACCGC
>JBPEXK010000399.1:0-1654 GCA_052031745.1 Marinobacter sp.
GCGAAGGCGACCAGGCCGGAACCGGCCGGGAAGGAGATGCCCATCGGGAAACGGGTGTGGGAGTCACCACCGGTACCCACGGTGTCCGGCAGCAGCATGCGGTTCAGCCAGGAGTGGATGATGCCGTCGCCCGGACGCAGGGCAACACCGCCACGGGTCTGGATGAAGTCCGGCATGGTGTGCTGCATTTCCACGTCGACCGGCTTCGGGTAGGCCGCGGTGTGGCAGAACGACTGCATAACCAGGTCAGACTGGAAGCCCAGGCAGGCCAGGTCTTTCAGTTCGTCACGGGTCATCGGGCCAGTGGTGTCCTGGGAGCCGACCGTAGTCATTTCCGGCTCGCAGTAGGTGCCCGGGCGTACGCCTTGGCCTTCTTCCAGGCCGCAGGCCTTGCCGACCATCTTCTGGGCCAGGGTGAAGCCTTTGGTGCCGGCTTCCGGATCCTTCGGCAGACGGAAGATATCGGTGGCGCCCATGCCCAGGGCTTCGCGGGCCTTGTTGGTCAGGCCACGACCGATGATCAGCGGGATACGACCGCCGGCCTGAACTTCGTCCAGGATCACTTCGGACTTGAAGCCAAACTCGGAGATGGTCTCACCGGCTTCGTTCAGGATCTTGCCTTCGTACGGGCGGATGTCGATCACGTCGCCCATGTTCATGTTGTCGACCGGAGCCTCGAATACCAGGGCGCCAGCGTCTTCCATGGTGTTGAAGAAGATCGGGGCAACCTTGTTACCGATGCAGACACCGCCGGCACGCTTGTTCGGCACGCCTGGGATGTCTTCGCCGAAGTACCACAGTACCGAGTTGGTGCCGGACTTACGGGAGGAACCGGTACCTACTACGTCACCGACGAAGGCAACCGGCAGGCCCTTGGACTGGATTTCCTCGATCTGCTTGATCGGGCCAGTCACACCCGGCTCTTCCGGGTTCAGGCCGTCGCGCTCCATTTTGTACATGGCGCGGGCGTGCAGCGGGATGTCCGGACGGGACCAGGCATCCGGAGCCGGAGACAGGTCGTCGGTGTTGGTTTCGCCAGTGACCTTGAACACCACCATCTTGGTGCTCTCGGGAACCTTCTTCTTGTTGGTGAACCACTCGGCGTTGGCCCAGGATTCAACAACGGCCTTGGCGACGGCGTTGCCGGCGTCCATCTTTTCCTTCACGTCGTTGAAGGCGTCGAACATCAGCAGGGTCTTTTTCAGCTGCTCGCCGGCCAGCTCGGCCAGGTCAGCGTCGTCCAGCAGGTCGACCAGGGTGGCGATGTTGTAACCACCCTGCATCATGCCCAGCAGCTTAACCGCTTTGGGCTTGTCCACCAGCGGAGAAGAGGCTTCGCCTTTGACGATGGCGGTCAGGAACGCAGCCTTAACGTAGGCGGCTTCGTCGACGCCCGGCGGAATGCGGTTTTCCAGCAGGTAAACGAGGGTTTCCTCTTCACCGGCCGGCGGGTTCTTCAGCAGTTCAACCAGAGCGGCTGTCTGCTCGGCGTTCAGGGGCTTGGGAGGAATACCCAGGGCTTCACGTTCGGCGACGTGTTCACGATAGGCTTCTAACACGATATGGACCCTCATCAGTTGGTATGTCCCGCCTGCGTGGGCACGTGGCCCGACGGGAGTTTTGTGGCGGAAAGGCCGCAGGAGCCTCTGAATAA
>JBPEXK010000400.1:0-1526 GCA_052031745.1 Marinobacter sp.
GTGGGCTTGGCCTGGTTGCTGTCCGACAGCTCTTCCATGGACTTCTCAACCTTCTCCGCGGATTCGGTCACCTTGCTGATCTGGCGCCGGATCTCACTCTGCCCCACCAGTAATCGGGAGATGCCCTGGGGCGCCTCTTCCGCCCATTCCAGCACCGGCGTGGCAACCGCATAGGTCACACCGGCAATGCCCCCAAGCACCATCAATACCAGTAACAGGGCGCTGACCATGCGCGGTACCCGGCAGGCCAAGTACAGCTTCTTCACCACCGGTGACAACAGCAGGCTGGTCAGGATCGCCAGGATGATTGGCAGCACGATCTGATGGGCCACGTACAGGGTGTACAGAATGCCCAGGGTAAACAGGCCGTAAATGGGCGTGGAAAGGTCCGATGAAATTAACGGGCGGGGCTCGGCTTCCGCCGGGGTTTGATCAGTAGTGTGTTCGTCCACGATGAGCTACAAGTCCCTGTGTCTAAACGGTTGAAGGTTTTACTTTACGCTTCCTAACAACCGTTCGCATCCACAGCGTGTTACTTGCGGTTCATGTCGCCACGGTTTGGGGTGCCTCTGGCGCCTTGGCCGATGCCGCCGAGCCACTGCCCGGGCCACCGCCGGAGTTCATCCGCACCAGTGGGCCGGAGACGGTCACGCCGCTGGGGTCCACCTTCACAAAGCTACCACCGGCCTGCAGCGTCACCTCGGCGCCGGCTTCTATCACGATCTTCATGCCGGCCTTGTGATGAATCTCGCTGCCCGCCTCAATCAATTGCGCCTGGCCCTGGTGCCCGTGGTAACTGCCACCGACGGTGTGGCTGAAATCCCCACCAATGTGTTCCCGATACTCGCCACCGACCGTGGCGTGACAGTTGCCCCCCACCTGCTCAAACCGGTTGTTCCCAACGGTGAGGTGGCTGTCGTTTTTGACGACTTCGGTGCGGTTGTGCTCAGTGACCAAGTCCAGGTCTTTCTGAGCGTGAACGTACACTTGCTCCTGCCCGGCCTCGTCCTCGAAGCGCAACTCGTTGCTGCCCTCACCCTTGTGGGTCTGGGTTTTCAGGGTGGTGCGGGTCTTATGCTCCGGCAAGGCATAGGGCGGGGTGTTGGTGGCGTGGTAGGTGCGACCGGTGATGATCGGCTGGTCTGGATCGCCGTCCAGGAACGACACGATCACCTCGTGGCCGATGCGCGGCAGGGCCATAAAGCCGTACTGGCCGCCGGCCCAGCCCTGGCTGACCCGGAGCCAGGCGCTGCTGTGTTCGTCGTTCTGGCTGTAGCGATCCCAGGGGAAGCGCACTTTCACCCGGCCGTGTTGGTCGCAGTGGATCTCTTCGCCGGCCGGACCGGTGACGAGGGCGATCTGCGGACCGTCCATGATTGGCCGGTGCGGGCACTGGGGCCGCCAGGTTTGATTGGCGGGAATGGCGTGAAAGACGTTGTGGTAGATGGTGGGTTCGCCACCGCCCTCTTCTTCTAGTGCCTGGGGCTGCTGGCCCTGGTGGGTCACGGCGGTGAGCAGCCAGTCCC
>JBPEXK010000401.1:0-12912 GCA_052031745.1 Marinobacter sp.
AAGGCGCTGGGCATCTGGATCGTCGGTGGCTCCATGCCGCTGGCGGCGCGACCGGATGGCAGCGCCATCGATGATCGGGTGCGGGCAAGCTGCCTGGTGTTTGACGATCAGGGCCAGGAGGTGGCTCGGTACGACAAGATTCACCTGTTCGACGCGATGGTCGAGGACGCTCATGGCCAGTACCGGGAGTCGGACACTTTCGAGCCCGGTGAGGAACTGGTGGCCGTGGACACCCCGGCCGGCAAGCTGGGCCTGGCGATCTGTTACGACCTGCGCTTCCCGGAGCTGTTCCGGGCGCTACGGCAGAGGGAGGTAGATTGGGTGTGCCTACCCAGCGCCTTCACCTGGCAAACCGGTGATGCCCATTGGCACCCGCTGATTCGGGCCCGAGCCATCGAAAATCAGGTGGCGGTTGTCGCCGCGGGCCAGGGCGGTCAGAACAGTGAGCGCCGGCGCACCTATGGCCACAGCCTGATCTGTGACCCCTGGGGGCAGGTGGTCTCGGAATGGGACGAAGGCCCGGGTGTGGTGGTGGCCGATCTGGATAGGGATCAGCTGGCGCAATTGCGTAAGCGCATGCCGGTGTGGGAGCACCGGCGCCTCTAGCCGCTCCGGCTCACTTGGCGGATTCGGCGTCGTCGATGCATTCACGCAAGTAGCGAAACAATTTGCGCGACTGGCCGGTGTTCTTCTGCTTTTCGACATCCTTGCGGGCGTTGCGGGCCAGATTGCGCAGGTGCTGCATGTCCGCCGTCGGGCAGTAACCAAAGAACTCCCCAACCACCGAATCGCCCTCGGCAATCATCCGATCACGCCAGCGTTCGGCCAGGTGGTGCCGTCGGGTGTGCTCCTCACTGCCAGAGTCGAAGGCATCGATCGCCCGTTTCAGGGCGTCGGGGTCGTCCTCCTGACGGATCACTTTGCCGACGTACTGCAGATGGCGCCGACGGGCTTCGTTCTGGCGGATGCGCCGGGATTCGACGATGGCGCTGCGGAGGGTGTCGCTGATGGGCAAGGTGTCGAGCTGATCGTTGCTCAGGTCCAGCATGCGTTTGCCCAGATCCTGCAGGTCGTGCATTTCCCGCTTGATCTGTGACTTGCTCTTGCCAAACTCTTCTTCGTCTTCGTGGTGGTCGTGCTGGCTCATGTGCAATCCAGTGTTATTCGGCTAAAAAATCGCGGTCACGCGTAAAACACGGTGGCCAGACCGAGGAAAGACATAAAGCCCACCACATCGGTCACCGTGGTCAGAATCACGCTGCCAGCCAGGGCCGGGTCAATGTTGCGCGATTTCAGGAACAGAGGCAGTACCGTGCCTACGAGGGCCGCGGCTACCAGGTTAATGATCAGCGCAGCGGCAATCAGGCCACCAATGAGCAAGTCCTGGAACCAGGCCGCCGCCGCGGTGGCCACCACCACTGCCCAGAATACGCCATTTAAAGCGCCAGACAGAAATTCCCGGTTCAGCAGCCAGCGTACATTGGCGCCGCTGATCTGCCCCACGGCCATGCCGCGGATCACCAGGGTCAGGGTCTGGCTGCCGGCGATGCCACCCATGCTGGCCACGATGGGCATCAGTACCGCCAGCGCCACCACCTTGGTAATGGTTTCCTCAAACAGGCCGATCACCCCGGACGCAATAAACGCGGTGATCAGGTTAATGCCGAGCCAGACGGCGCGCCGACGGGTGGTTTTCCAGACCGGCGCGAAGGTGTCTTCGTCTTCATCGAGACCGGCCATGCTCATCAGCGAGTGGTCGGCGTCTTCCCGGATAACATCGACCACGTCATCGATGGTGATGCGGCCCAGCAGGCGGCCGTCCTCATTCACCACCGGCGCGGAAATCAGATCGTAGCGCTCGAACAGGGTGGCGACCTTGGTGTCTGACAGAGAGACCGGGATTGGTTCGATGTCGGTGTCCATGACTTCCCGCACGGTGGACGCGGGATTGGATACGAGCATCTTGGTGATCGGCAGCATGCCGATGAATTCGTCGCGCCGGCTGACCACGATCAGGCTGTCGGTCATTGGGGGCAGGGTGCGATGGCGGCGCAGGTAGCGCAACACAACGTCGATGCTGATGTCCGGCCGCACCGTGATGGTGTCGGTGTTCATCAGGCCGCCGGCGGTGTCTTCCGGGTAGGACAGCACCTCCTCGACGCGTTGGCGGTCCTGCTCGTCCATGGTGTCCAGGACTTCCTGAATCACCGTGTCCGGCAGCTGCTGGAGCAAATCCGCGAGGTCGTCCGACTCGAAGTCTTCGATGATGTCGGCCAGTTCCTGGGCATTGAGCTGGCTCAGGAAATAGCCCCGGATATCATCACTCAGGTACTGGAGAACTTCCCCTTCCAGTTGCTTGTCGACCAGGTTCCACAGCAGGGCCCTTTGCCGGGGCGGCGAGGACTCCAGCAGGTGGGCGATATCACTGGGGCTCAGGCCACCATTCAGGATGCGGGCCACCTGTTTCAGGGCACCACTGTCCAGCGCCTCGCTCAGGGAGCGAAGCCGTTGGCGGGCCTGGCTTTTTTCCAGAATGTCGGTCATGGATCACCCACGGTCAGAAAACGCCTGTATTATAGCGGAGTTAGGGCGGATAGGTCAGGGAGACTTGTAGGTGAATCCCGTAGAAACAGGCAGGTAGGTGCGTTTGCCGGCGAATTATTCGCCTTCGCCGAAATAGTCGTTGATCAGGGCGGTCAGCGCCTCAATGGCCGCCTCCTCGTCCGGTCCCTCGGCACACAACTCCACCTCGGTGCCTTGACTGGCAGCGAGCATCATCACCTGCATGATGTTCTTGGCATCCACGTCCCGGCCCTTGCCGCTGATGCGCACGCTGCTGTCGTATTCCGATGCGGTGGCCACCAGCTTAGCCGTAGCGCGAGCATGGAGTCCCAGCTTGTTGATGATAGTGATGGGGCGACGAATCATGACGGGCTTATACTTCTCCGCGGGTCTGCAGGTGCGGCAGCTCGGTATGGCGAACCTGTACGTTGCTGTATTTGCTGCGGAAATAGGCAGACAGCTTTTCGCTTACGTAGACCGACCGATGCTGGCCACCAGTGCAGCCGATGGAAATGGTCATGTAGCTGCGGTTGCTGTCGGAAAACGACGGCAGCCAGGATTCCAGAAAGGCAATCAAGTCATCCACCATTTTCTGGCTGGCCGGCTCTTTCTCAAGAAAGTCGATCACCGGTTGGTCAGTGCCCACGAACTTGCGGAGATTGGTATCCCAGTAAGGGTTGGGCAGGCAGCGCACGTCGAACACATAGTCGGAATCGAGGGGAACCCCGTGCTTGAATCCGAACGACTGGAACAGCAACGCCAGTTCCTGGTCTTTCCGGCCTACCACCCGCTGTTTCACCATGTCCCGCAGCTCGTACATCGACATGCCGGTGGTGTTCACGTACAGGTCGGACAGTTTCGACAGCGGCTCCAGCAGTTTTTTCTCGTTGGTGATCGCCTCGCGCAGCGAGGTCTTGTCGTCACTCAGGGGGTGCTTACGCCGGGTGGCGTGGAAGCGCTGGAGTAGGGATTGCTCATCGGCATCCAGGAAAATGACTTCGACGGTGATGCCGGTGTCCTGCAACTGACGGTAGATGTCCTCGAAATTGGCGAGTTCGGCGGACAGGTTACGGGCGTCAATACTCACCGCCATTTTCTTCAAGCGGCCGGGTGAGCGTTTTTCGGTAGCTTCCCGGGTAAGGGGGAACAGCAGGCCGATGGGCAGATTATCGATGCAGTAGTAGCCCAGATCCTCGAGCACGTGCAGCGCGGTACTCTTGCCCGATCCGGACCTGCCGCTCACGATAATCAGTTTCATAGCCTCTCGCTCCAACTCCGTCGCCGGGTGTTCGGTCATTCGCCCGAGTCGATCATGCGTTTGTAGAGGGTGCCGGCGTCCTCACACTGGCGTAGTCGGTCGCAGAAGGCACGCTCATTGAATTTCTCGGCCAGCTGACTCAACAGTTCGAGGTGCTCGCTGGTGGCTTCCTTAGGAACTACGAGCGCAAACACCAAATCGACGGGCTGATTGTCGATCGCGTCGAATTCGATGCTCTCTTCCAGCGTGAGCAGGACGCCCACCACGTGATCCAGGCCCTCGAGTCGGCAGTGGGGGATGGCGATGCCTTGGCCAATGCCCGTGCTGCCCAGGCGCTCGCGCCCAATCAGATTATTGAAAATCTGGGTCTCGCTGAGTTCGCCGTTGTGCTTGTGGATCTGATCGGCAATAAATTCCAGCACCCGCTTCTTGCTGGAGGCGGGAACCCGGCACAGCGTCAGCTCCGGGGCAAGGATGTTATCGATGGTTAGGGATGTGTCGCTCATGGATCGACTGCAATTCCGTAAAAAAAAGGCTGCGGCAGGTTAACCATGCCGCAGCGCGATGAGATGACACGCACGGTGTTGGGGTCTAGCGACCGCCGTTACCGTGCATCCGGTCTACATTCTTTTCCTTGTGCTTGAGGATCTGGCGGTCGAGCTTGTCGATCAGACCGTCGATGGCCGCATACATGTCCTCGTTTTCAGCCTTGGCGTGGATGTCACCGCCTGACACGTGCAACGTTGCTTCTGCCATTTGCCGAACCTTCTCCACCTGCAAAGTGACCTGACAATTGTTGATGTGGTCAAAGTGGCGTTCCAGTTTCTCAAATTTTTCCGAGACGTAATCCTTCAGTGCGGGAGTCAGTTCTACGTGATGGCCTGAAATGTTGAGTTGCATAGGCGTCTCCTGTTGTCATCGTGCCGGTCCAAACTGGCCGGGCTGAGGGCTGGCGCGCAGTGCGCAGCCAAAGGTTGGTCTGGGGGAGTCCTGCCGGGGCAGTGCTCCCCTACACCAGTCTTTTTCGCTCATTCGAGGGCGGAATATGCATTGCTTCCCGGTACTTGGCGACAGTGCGCCGTGCCACCTTGATGCCTTGGTCTCCTAGCATGGCCGCAATTTTGCTATCGCTCAACGGCTTTTTCGGAGTTTCGGCAGCGATCAGTTTCTTGATCATTGCACGGATTGCGGTGGAAGAACATTCCCCGCCTTCATCGGTGCTGACATGGCTTGAGAAAAAGTACTTCAGCTCGAAAATACCCCGGGGTGTGTGCATGTATTTTTGCGTCGTGACCCGGGATATGGTCGATTCGTGCATTTCTACCGCCTGCGCAATGTCGGACAGGATCAGGGGCTTCATGGCTTCTTCGCCGTAATCCAGAAAACCCTGCTGGTGCTCTACGATGCGGGTGGCCACCTTGAGCAGCGTTTCGTTACGGCTTTGCAGGCTCTTGATAAACCATTTGGCTTCCTGCAGCTGGTCCCGCAGGTAGGTGTTATCGGCACTGCTGTCTGCACGCCTTATAAGTGAAGCATAGCCGGCATTGACGCGAATGCGCGGCGCAATTTCAGGATTCAGCTCGACCCGCCAGCGACCGTTGTGCTTGCGTACGATCACGTCCGGAATCACGTAATCCGGCTCGGCCCGGTCAATAACATCACCCGGCCGTGGGTTCAGCCCGGTGATCAGGGCCAGAACCTCCCGCAGCTGGTCTTCTTTCAGGCGGCTGCGGCGCAGCAGTTGGGCGTAGTCCCGGTTGCCAAGCAGGTTGATGTAGTGGGTGATCACCAGGCGTGCCTGGGCCAGCCAGGGGGTGTCTGGCGGCAGCTGGTTCAATTGAATCAGCAGGCACTCCTGCAGATCGCGGGCAAACACCCCGGGTGGGTCGAAGTGCTGCAGGCGACGCAGCACCGCCTCGACTTCGTCCAGTTCCACCGGGTCTTCGTCGGTTTCGTCCACCAGACCGGTGTGAATGTCTTCCGGGGCAGAGGTCAGATAGCCCCGCTCATCGACGGCATCCATCAGGGCGTGGGCAATGGCCTGATCCCGCTCGCTCATGGGCGTGAGGTTCAATTGCCATTCCAGGTGATCCTGAAGGGTTTCGGTGGGGGAATTCCGGGTTTCGAAATCGTGGTCGTTGTCTTCGTCGTTACGGGCGGAAGTGGCGGGGGCGGACTGATAGATGTCGTCCCAGGCCGTGTCCACCGGGAGATCGTCCGGAATATTGTCGGGAATGTCGTTCTCAGACGCCCAGTCCGGGCCGTTCTCCGATTCGTCCCAGTCGGCACTGGTTTCAGTAGCCGGTTCGGCGGCGGTCTCGGTGCTCGCCTCGTTGTGCTCGCTGTTGTCGTCGGTCTGGGCAGCTTCCGTCTGATCGTCGTCCTCGGAGGTTTCCAGCATGGGGTTGGATTCCAGTGCCTGCTGGATTTCCTGCTGGAGGTCGAGGGTGGAAAGCTGCAGAAGCCGGATCGCCTGTTGCAGCTGGGGCGTCATGGTCAGGCTCTGACCCAGCTTTAACTGTAAGGAGGCTTTCATAACCATGGTTCAGGATCCGTCACTCGTCAGCGCTCTGCCATGCCGCTTATTCGAAAAAAACTTTGTATGCCGGTAACTTGCCGTTATTTGGCAAGATCCCTGCAAGTTCTTTGCCGAGTTTACTTGCTCACGATCATCAACACAATCCGGAGCTGATGGTCACAGTCTGAATTCGTTGCCCAAGTAGACCTCTTTCACTTTCTGGTTGGCGAGAATGGTCTCTGAGTCTCCAGAGGCAATGATGTGTCCGCCCGAGACGATATAAGCGGTCTCGCAGATATCCAGGGTTTCCCGCACGTTATGATCCGTGATCAGCACGCCAATGCCCTTGTCCCTCAGGTGGCGAATAATGTGCTTGATGTCGCTCACTGAAATGGGATCGACGCCGGCGAAGGGTTCGTCGAGCAGAATGAAGGCCGGTTCCATAGCCAGGGCCCGAGCAATCTCCACCCGGCGCCGCTCGCCACCGGACAGCGCCATGCCCACGCTGTCGCGGATGTGGGTAATGTGGAACTCTTCCAGCAACTCGTCCAGCTTCTTGGTCCGGTCGGCGCGGCTCATGCCCTTTCGGGTCTCGAGGATGGCCATGATGTTGTCCCGTACCGTCAGCTTGCGGAACACCGAGGCTTCCTGGGGCAGGTAGCCAATGCCTTTCCTGGCCCGCCCGTGCATGGGCAGGGGGGTGATGTCCTGGCTGTCGATGGTGATCCGGCCCCGATCCGCCGGCACCAGCCCGACAATCATGTAGAAGCAGGTGGTCTTGCCAGCGCCGTTGGGGCCCAGTAGGCCAACGATCTCACCGCTGCGAATCTCCAGTGAAACGTCTAGCACCACCTTCTTGTGCTTGTAGCTTTTTGCCAGGTTACTGGCTCTGAGAACTGCCATCGGATCCCTGTGTGCCTGTGTTGCTGCGTGGCTGAATGACCATTTCGACCCGGCCGCTGCCGGTGGCGGTGTCACCGCCCTGGGCGGTAACGACTCGGCGGACGGTATCATAATGAATCACATCGCCCCGGAACAGGTTGCCATTCTGTTCGATGATAGCGTCGCGCTCAAAGGTGAGCTGGTTGTCGCTGGCGGACCAGGTGATGTTCAACGCCCGGGCATCGGTTTCGCCCTGGCCGTCCCGGGTCGGCTGCTGGTAGCGCGCCGGTTGACCGGAGGCCTCGACGCGGCTGAGGCCCTCCGCATCCCGGTACAGGACCACGCGCTCTGCGTTGAGGCGGGTCCGGCCTTGCACCAGTCGGACGTCGCCGGTGTAGGTGGCAATGCCCTTGGCGTCGTCCAGTCGCGCGTTGTCAGCGCTCACGGTGATCGGGGCATCGGAATCGAGGTTGAACGCCTGGGCGGTGCCGCTGGTCACCAGAGTCAGGGCGAGGGCCAAAAGCGTTGCCAATCGGTTACTTGCCGGTTTCATAGCGTCCTTCCACCTGGGATTTGAGTTCGAGGGTGCGGTCGTCAATCCAGGCTCGCATGCCTTGGGCCCGGGTCACGCCAATTTCGTCCGTGATGGTCACCGGCGCCTCGGTGTACACGGTGCCCTGGTCGTTGTCCAGGGTCAGGTTGGTCGTGGTCATGGTTGATTCGCGTTCGCCAACGGTGCGAATCACTTTTACGTGATCGGTCAGGTAAAGCACCCCTTCGTTCTGCAGTAGGCTGCCATTCTCCGCTTCCACGATCCAGGGTTCGGTTTCCGGTTGCCCGAACAGCCTGGCCCTGGGCTCCCGCATGGTCGCCAGGTTTTCGTCATCAAACTGCTCGATGCGCGGGCTGGTGAACTGGATCTTGACGTTGCCGCTTTCATCATAGGAGGTGTAGCTGCCATTGATGACGAATCCGTCCGGCTCAGTTTTGCCGCGCAGGTCGGCCGCGTCGTCCTGGGTGCGGGGAGGCTCGTCGCTACGCCACAACAGGAAGACCGTCGCCGCGAAGGTGCCGCCGAGGGCCAGGGTGCGTAGAAACGGGCGCTCAGACAGGGTGATCAGGGCGAGCAGGCCACCCTTGGCACCGCCCCCGGGGTTGCGGTCGCGATCCGAGGAGTCGTTGCTCATGGCTTGGGCTCCAGGTATTTTGCCAGTGCGTCCTCCAGCTTACCCTGAGCGCTCAGCAGAAGATCGCAGACCTCCCGCACGGCGCCGCTGCCGCCGGCCGCCTCGGTGCAGTAATCGGAATGCTCACGCACCAGCCAGTAGCCGTTCGGCACGGTGACGCCCAGGCCAGCAAAGCGAATGGCCGGCAGGTCCGGCAGATCGTCCCCCATGTAGGCAATGGCCTCGGCTGGCAGATCCATGGTGCTCAACAGTTCGGCCAGTGCCACGCGCTTGTCCTCACGTCCCTGCATCAGGTGGGGAATGCCAAGGTCCCGCATCCGCTTCTCCGTCAACGGTGACTGGCGACCGGTGATCACGGCCACGTCGATGCCGGCCGCCATCAACTGTTTCAGGCCTAGGCCGTCCAGTATGTTGAAGGCTTTCAGTTCATCGCCGTTGGCGCTGAAGTAAAGTCGGCCATCGCTCATGATGCCATCCACGTCGAAGGCAATCAGCCGGATCCTTGCGGCCTTTTCGATCAGCTCAGCGGACCAGCGGGATGCCAGGGGGCTGGAGTGCTTGGCCATCAGATGACTCCAGCCCGCAACAGGTCGTGCATGTTGATGGCGCCAACCAGCGCGCCCTGTTGATCGGTAACGGGCAGCGCGTTGATCTTCATTTCTTCCATGATGTTCAGGGCCTCGGCCGCGAGATGGTCGGCCTGAATGGTCTTGCCGTTCGGTGTCATCACCTGTTCAATCGGCGTGGTGTGCACGTCCACATTCTTATCCAGGGTGCGGCGCAGGTCGCCGTCGGTGAATACCCCGGTGAGGTTGCCGGCGGCATCCAGTACCGTGGTCATGCCCAGCCCCTTGCGGGAAATTTCGAGCAGGGCACCGCTCAGGGTGGTGCCCTCGGGGACCTTGGGGATGCGGTCCCCGGTGTGCATGATGTCGGAGACCCGCAGCAACAGTCGGCGCCCGAGGGTGCCGCCCGGGTGCGAGAAGGCAAAGTCTTCCTTGCTGAAGCCGCGAGCTTCCAACAGCGCCACAGCCAGGGCGTCGCCCATGACCAGGGTGGCGGTGGTGCTCGAGGTTGGTGCCAGGCCCAGCGGGCAGGCCTCGGTTTCGACGCTGACGTCGAGGTTCGCGACCGCTTCCCGGGCGAGAATGGACTGAGGGTTGCCGGTCATGCTGATCAGTGGCGCGTCCATCCGTTTGATCAGTGGCAAAATGGTGACCACTTCGCTGGTGTTGCCGCTGTTGGAGATGGCGATCACCACGTCCTGGCTGGTGATCATGCCCAGATCGCCGTGACTGGCCTCGCCGGGGTGAACAAAGAACGAGGGGGTGCCAGTGCTGGCCAGGGTGGCCGCGATCTTGTTGCCGATGTGACCCGATTTGCCCATGCCGGTCACGACCACGCGGCCTTTGCAGGCCATGATGACCTCGCAGGCCTTGATGAAGTGATCGTCGATGCGTCCTTCCAGGGCGTCAATGGCTTCACGTTCGATACGGATGGCTTGAAGCGCGGAAGTGCGAAAGTCCTTTGAACTCTGTGCAGTCATCGGAATTAGGGCCTGATTTGCTTGGGTGTACATAATGGGTTCGTCAGGGCAGGGTAATTTACGCCCATGCCGTAGCAATCTCCGCGGAGTATATCATTTTCGACCCCTGACGCCGTGGGTTACGGGCGGTGTTACCGAAAGTTCAGTGAAACTGATCAAAGTGTTCATGCTTTTTCGGGGTTGAGCGATTGAGGTTGGCGACTTGTTGGCATAATGTAGCCGCTCCTTCAAAGGGTTGGGTTATGGATTCTCCCGCATACATATCTCTGAGAGACGTGGTTTTTTCCCGTTCGGGCCGTCGAGTCCTGGACGGACTGACGCTGGACATCCCCCGAGGCAAGATTACTGCCATCATGGGGCCGAGCGGTACCGGTAAGACCACCGTGTTGCGGCTCATTGGCGGCCAACTGCGTCCGGATTCGGGCAGCGTTGTGCTCGACGGTCATGAGGTGCCGCAACTGAAGCGCGGGCCGCTGTACGCGCTGCGGGAAAAAATCGGCATGCTGTTCCAGAGTGGCGCCCTGTTTACCGATATCAACGTGTTTGAAAACGTTGCTTTTCCCTTGAGAGTTCACACCTCCCTGCCCGAAGACATGATTCGTGACATCGTGCTGATGAAGCTGGAGGCTGTCGGCCTGCGCGGCGCCCACCGACTGATGCCATCGGAATTGTCCGGCGGTATGACCCGTCGGGTGGCCCTGGCCCGCAGCATCGCCCTGGACCCGGAGCTGATCATGTATGATGAGCCCTTCGCGGGCCAGGACCCGATTACCATGGGCGTGCTGGTGAAACTGATTCGGGACCTGAACCGGTCCATGGGTCTGACCAGCGTGTTGGTGTCCCACGACGTACCTGAATCACTCAGCATTTGTCACCATGCCTGCATCATTGCCGATGGCAAGGTCATTGGCGAGGGCACGCCCGAGGAGATTCGGGCGCACCCGTCCGAACAGATCCAACAATTCCTGCGCGGGCAACCGGACGGTCCGGTGCCGTTTCACTACCCGGCGGCTGACCCGGCGAGCGATTTTGGCCTGACGGGGGGCGCCAGATGATAGAGCGGGTGATAGCCCTGGGCCGTGGCGGCCTGTCGATCATGGCGTCGTTTGGACGCTCCGGGCAATTCCTGTTTGGCGTGCTGGCCGGCGTGCCCCGGCCGTCGGTCGGTTTCCCGTTGCTGCTGCGGCAGTTGTACGCTGTTGGCGTGCTCTCGCTCGCGATCATCATTGTGTCGGGGCTGTTCATCGGCATGGTGTTGGGGCTGCAGGGTTACACCATTCTCAGCGATTACGGCTCGGAATCCGCTGTTGGCCAGATGATCGCGTTGACCCTGGTGCGAGAGCTGGGGCCGGTGGTGACCGCGCTGCTGTTTGCCGGGCGTGCCGGCTCGGCGCTGACCGCCGAAATCGGTTTGATGAAGGCCACCGAGCAGTTGTCCAGCATGGAGATGATGGGGGTGGACCCGCTGCGACGGGTGGTGGCGCCGCGTCTGTGGGCCGGTTTCATTGCTATGCCGGTACTGGCCATTATTTTTTCTGCCGTCGGCATCTGGGGTGGCATGCTGGTGGGGGTTGAATGGCTCGGCGTTTTTGAGGGGTCGTTCTGGGGCAACATGCAAGCGTCCGTCGATTTCGTTGACGATGTGCTCAATGGCGTGATCAAAAGCGTGGTGTTCGGATTCGTCTGCAGCTGGATTGCGGTGTATCAGGGCTACGACTGCGTGCCGACCTCGGCGGGGATCAGTTCGGCCACTACCAAAACCGTGGTGTACTCGTCCCTGGCGGTACTGGCCCTGGATTTCGTGTTGACCGCCGTGATGTTTGGCGACTTCTGAACGTGAGACTGAGAAATAGGAAGCAAGGTAGGTGAGCCGGTGATTACCCAGAGAACCACGGAAGTTATTGTTGGACTATTCATGGTGGTAGGGCTGGCGGCCTTGCTGTTCCTGGCGTTGCAGGTCAGCGGCCTGACACCCAAATCCGCCGAGGATACGTATACCGTGTATGCCAATTTTAACGACACCGGCGGTCTGGTCCCCCGGGGCCGGGTGTCCATGGCGGGTGTGACGGTCGGGTCCATCGAGTCTATCAGGCTCAACAAGGAAACTTTCCAGGCCAAGGTGACCATGGCCATCAGCGCCGACATCGACAACATACCGGCCGACAGTTCGGCAGTAATACGTACAGCCGGCCTGCTCGGCGAACAGTACATTGATATATCCGTGGGCGGGGACATGGAGTCGCTTGGAGACGGCGATACCTTCTACTCGACCCAGTCAGCCATGAATCTGGAACGGCTGATCACGAACTTTGCGTCTGGCCGTTGAGCAGGGCGTCTGCAACTGATTTTCCAAGGAGATAGTGATGCCGTTGGTGATGCAACGATTGTTTCTGGTTTTGGTGCTGGCTGCCACTCTGGTGGGAACCGCTTCCGCGGGCGCCGCTGACGATCTGAGAGAGTACGTCGATGAGAACACCCAGCGCCTGGTGGATAAGCTGAACGAGGAGCGCGGGCTGTACGAGGAGGACCCGGAGGCCTTCTACGCCAGCATGGACGACTCCCTGCAGAACTTCGTCGATTTTCGCCGCATTGCGGCCCGGGTGATGGGTCGCTACGCGCGCCAGACCACGCCGGAACAGCGGGATGAGTTCGTGGTGAAGTTCAAGCGCAGCCTGTTTGACAGCTACGCTCAAGCGTTGGTGAACGCGGACGAGTTCAGCATCGAAGTAAAGGAAGCGGTCATTAATCCGCAGGATTCCGGCCGTGCCTCGGTGCAGATGGAAGTGATGAGTGCGTCTGGCAATCGGTATCCGGTGACTTACTCCATGTACAAAAACGACGAGGGTCGGTGGATGATGGAGAACGTGATTGTGGAAGGCGTTAACATCGGTCTGGCGTTCCGCGACCGTTTCGCTCAGGAAATGGAGCAGCATCGTGGCCAGGTACAAGCGGTGATTGA
>JBPEXK010000402.1:0-4078 GCA_052031745.1 Marinobacter sp.
ATCTTTCATAGAGCATCGATAGGAGATCCCATGAAAGCATTGACCCTGAAGCAACCCGGTGGCTTGAACAACATCCAGGTGGTGGACGCTCCCGACGCACCGTCCCCCGGTCACGGAGAGATCAAGGTACGCATTGCCGCCGGTTCCCTGAATTACCATGACCTGCTGGTTGCCGAGGGCGCCCTGGGCACTGAGGATGATCGAATCCTGCTTTCGGACGGAGCCGGCGTGGTGGAAGAGGTAGGTGCGGGAGTGACCGAATTCAGCGTCGGTGATTCCGTGGTCTCGGCTTTCTTTCCCCAGTGGCTGAATGGCCCGGCGGATGCATCAGTGAGCGACTTCGCCCTGACGCCGGGCGATGGCGTCGACGGTATGGCGGCAGAAGTCGTCACCCGTCCCGCCAACGCCTTCACGCTGGCACCGAAAGGGTGGAGTCACCAGGAGTCGGCGTCGATCACCACGGCTGGCGTCACCGCCTGGCGCGCCTTGGTCAGTGACGGTCAGCTGCAGGCCGGCGACACCATCGTCACCCTGGGAACTGGCGGTGTTTCTATCGCCGCTCTCCAGATCGCCAAGATGTTTGGTGCGCGGGTGATTTCGACCTCGTCCTCGGAGGAGAAGCTGGCCCGCCTTGAAGCTCTGGGCGCTGACGAGACCATCAACTACCGTGCCACACCGGACTGGGGGGCGAAGGTGCTGGAACTGACGGAAGGCCAGGGTGCGAAGCACATCATCGAGGTGGGCGGCCCGGGTACCATCGAGCAATCCGTGCAGGCCGTTGCTCCGGGTGGCCACATTTCACTGATCGGTGTGTTGACCGGTTTCGAAGGTAACCTGCCGACCGCCGCCCTGATGTTCAAACAGGTACGCCTGCAAGGCTTGCTGGTGGGGAGTCGTCAGCACCAGGTGGATTACGTCCGGGCGCTGGAGATGAATGAACATCGACCGGTTATTGATCGAACTTTTGGCTTTGAAGAGCTGGCCGACGCCTTTGCTTACCAGAAAAGCGGCGCCCACTTTGGCAAGGTTGCCGTCACCTGGTGATGACCTGACTCACTGACCTGTCGCCGCTCCGAGTGTCCAGCCCGGGGCGGCGGTTTTCTGTTGGACAATGTCGACCAGTTGGCCAATCAGCCAACGGTGCAGTGGACTGTGGCGGGTTCTCGGATGCCACGCGACCACGACGTCGAACCCCGGTGGTGTCTGATCAACGTCGACGACCTGAAGTTCCGGATGGGGCAAGAGCCTCGAAGGTACGAAGGCGAGGGTGTTGGTACCTTTCAGATAGTCGGCCACCAAATTGAAGGAGGGGACAGACGAAACGATGTTTCGATCCACTCCGAGCGCCTTGAACCATTGTGCGGAAGACCCCCGCAGGTTGGCCCGCGCTGGCGAAACGATCAGGTGATCAAAGTGGTTCAGATCGGTAAACGCCGAGATGCGAATATCCGCCCCGCTAGCGGCAACACAGACATAGCGTTCGCTGAACAGGGTGGTGTAGGGCAGTTGCTCAGGTAAAAAATCGGGAATACTGACGACCAGGTCCAGCTTTCCCTCCCGCATGGATTCTTCCAGCGAATCGATCTCCAGATCCTTCACAATGAGCTTTAAACCGGGTGCCAGCCGCCGTACCCGAGTGAAGAGCTCCACCAAGAGCGCCGCCTGGGAGTAATCGGCGGCGGATACGGTGACTGTCTGCTCAACGGCCGCCGGATCGAATCGCTCTGGTTGGGTTTCCGGCTCCAGTGATTCGAGGACGCTTTTGATCTTGGCGCACAACCGCTCGCATTTCGGCGTAGGCACCATCTTGTGGCCGTGACGGACAAACAGCTGGTCGTGGAAAATCGCCCGCAGTGCTTTCAGCTGAATGCTTACGGCCTGCTGGCTAACATCGAGGGCGTCTGCGGCGCGGCTCAGGTTTTGCGTTTGGGCGACCAAAAGCAGCAGGCGCATCTGTTTGATGTCGAGTTTGTCGAGCATAACGTGTTGGGTCCTCGGGAGTACGAACATTCTAATGTCTCGGCTGACAGCCGACACCCCTCTGAGCAATCGAAAAGTTCTCTTGTGTACAAAGTAAATCCTGGGTAGGGTCAAGCTATGGACATCTCAAAGCATCCCAATGAGTGCATTTTTCATCTTTTGACCCGCGCGGCCCGGCGGGGCTCCCGTGCGTTCAAGGCCGCCATGGAGGACCTGGGGCTGACCGCCGTTCAGGGCCGGGTACTGAACCAGTTGTGGGTGCGCGGTGATATCCGGGCGACCGAACTCGGGGAACAGTGCGAATTGGACAGCGCTACCATTACCGGCGTTCTCGACCGGCTCTCAGCGCTGTCATTGGTTGAACGGCGGCAGGACCCGAGCGATCGCCGGGTGGCGCGCGTGTACCTGACGCCTGCCGGCAAGAAACTGGCTGAAGCGGTCAATGACCGTGTGGTACCGGCGAATACGGCGTTTCTGGAGGGGATGACGGACACCGAGGTTGCGGAGCTCAAGCGGTTGCTGAAGCAACTGTAGTGGCTCAGGAGTAGTGGCGCCGTGGTTCGTCTAAATATCTTGTATGCAAGAGAATAACCGCGATTATCAGCGAAGGAGGTTGGCATCATGCACATCGATCAGATTCTGGAGCAGGTGAGGGACAAGCAGTACGTGCCCATAGAGCCCTCCTGGGGCCAGGGGCGAACTTTGTTTGGCGGTATTACCGGAGCGGTGCTGTGCCAGGCCGCCGGCGAGGGCGTCGACCCGGACAAGACGCTGCGCCATTTCCAGGTCGAGTTTGTCCGACCGGCGCTGGCGGGGCAGCCGTATACCGTGAGTGTCGAGGAGATTTCCAACGGCAAGACCCTGACATCACGAGAAATCCGATTGATTCAGGAAGACAAGATTCGGGTAACCGCCCGGGCCGATTTTGTTCGGCCCATCGAGTCGGACGTGCGAATCGATACCTTCACCGCGCCCGATCTCGCGCCGAAAGAGCAGGGCACCCAGATGACCGAGGTCGGCTTGCCGGACTTCGTCTCCCACTTCGACAATTACGTGACCACGGCCGGTGTGCCGTTCCAAGGCGGCAAGGTGCCGGAGCTTGGCGGTTGGATGCGGTTCAAGGACGCTCCGCAACAGATCAAGGACCCTCACCTGGTTGCCCTGATCGATTCCTGGCCACCGACCGCCAGCCCGTACTACGTGGGTTTCAAGCCGGTATCGACGGTGAGCTGGTCCATGCATTTCACCGAACACGCCAGCACCGTTCAGCCGGGAGATCACCTGGGGTATCTGGCCAAGGTGCATTTCGGCGCTGACGGAGTGAGTTCCTCCAGCGCCGATATCTGGACTCCGGATGGCAGGCTGGTGGCCAAGAGCCTGCAAACCAACCTCATTTTCGCCTGAACCTCAGACTGCATTGAGCGCATATTTCGGTATGCGCTTATTTTTGACGATTGATAATAAATGAACGTTCATTTAATTTAGGCGGGCGCTTTATTGTTAGCACCCATCTGGATTGAACCTGCACCTATGCGACAAAGAGACGACTCCAAACGCCTGGCCTTTCTGGAAGCCACCCTTAAAGAGGTCGCCGAATTCGGCTTTGCCGGCACCTCGGTGGCCCGCATTGCCCGCAGCGCCGGGGTATCGCCGGGCACGCTCTACATTTACTACGCCGACAAGAACGCACTCCTGGAAGCGGCATTTTTTTACGTCAGTGACCAAGTTATCGGAGCGGCGGTCGCCAGCTTCCAGCAAGGCACAGATCTGAAAGACGGGTTGCGCCGCACCTGGCACGCCCTGTTCCGTCTGGGTCTCAGCCGGCCCGAATACTTCCGCTACCACGACAGCTTTACCCACTCGGCCTGGATGACTCCGGACATACAGGCGCGTAACGAGGCCAAGGCGGCGCCGCTGCTCGATGCCGTCGAGCGGGGCAAGGAAACCGGGTTGATCAAACCGGTGCCCCTGCCGCTGCTCGAAACCTTCATGTTCCGACCCATCCACCACCTGGTTCAGCGGACCCGGCAAGGCAGCTTCGAGGGCACGGACGAACAGATTGACCTTGGATTCAACATGGCGTGGGACGCAATCGCCC
>JBPEXK010000403.1:0-1084 GCA_052031745.1 Marinobacter sp.
CCGAGCCCGAGCCCGAGCCCGAGCCAGAACCAGAACCAGAACCAGAACCAGAACCAGAACCAGAACCAGAACCGGAGCCAGAACCGGAGCCAGAACCAGAACCGGAGCCAGAACCGGAGCCAGAACCGGAGCCAGAGGCACCACCAGCACAACCGTCCGAGCCGGCGTTTGCTCCGGCGGATACCGTGCGTTTCGTGCCGCTGGCCGAGGTCAGGGCTCGCGGCGGCTGGACCATTCAGCTGGTGGCCGGCAATCTCGAACAGACTGCGCTGAATGTCCTGCGTCGGTACCCGGAGTTGGATGGCGCCATTTACACTCGAGGCGAACGGCAGGGTGAGCCCTGGTTTATGGTATTCTACGGCCAGTATCCGACCAAAGCGGCGGCCAAGCAGGCAGTAACAGGCCTGCCGAGCGCCTTGCAGCGGCAGTCGCCATGGGTAAGGTCCGCCGAGGGGCTCTAATACTCAGCTCCAAGCCCTGATTTCGACTCGTTTCGGGGCTCGTCGCCTGGGAAAGCCGGCCATTGATCCCCAAAATAGTCCCGCTCTCATTTGAGTACGTATTTCTACGTGTGTAAAATGATCAGCCCCCATTTTCAGTGTCGAAGGGTGGTTGTACGGCCGAGCGCCTTTTAACCCTTTGATTGAAAAGCATTTCTACGCGAGAGAACGCTTATGATGACAGGTTTGTATCATCCCGATGAATTCAGGGACAACTGCGGCTTCGGTCTGATTGCTCACATGAAAGGTGAGACCAGCCATAAGTTGTTGCAAACTGCCATCGAGTCGCTGACCTGCATGACCCACCGCGGTGGTATCGCTGCAGATGGTAAAACCGGCGATGGTTGTGGCCTCCTGATCCAAAGCCCGGACGCCTTCCTGAAGAAAGCGGCCAAGGCCGCGTTCGGCAAAGAACCCGGCGATCTGTTTGCTGTTGGCCAGGTATTTTTGAACCCGGACGAAACCAAGGCGGCCGCGGGTCGGGCAGCAATCGAAAAGCGCCTGACCGAGCAAGGCCTGGAGATCATGGGCTGGCGCGAAGTCCCGGTTGATGACAGCTGCCTGGGGCCCATGGCCCTGGATTG
>JBPEXK010000404.1:0-1420 GCA_052031745.1 Marinobacter sp.
CTGCCGGTCTTGCCTTCCGCCGGCAGGGAGATGGCCATGTCGTCGGTCAGCTTCAGGTACTTGCTGGAGTACTTCCAGTTTTCGGTCTTGCGCGTCGGCAGGGGCATGTCGACCAGGGCCGTGCCGCGCTGTTTGCGCAGCGTTGCCAGCGGCTCCGGCAGGGAGTGCCCGACCGGATGCAGAAACGCGCTCGACAGAGTGGGTGCTGGTTTCATTCCGCGACCTCCTTAATTCGCTGAACTGTCGGCAGTTTCTTCGTCCTTGATGCCGAGCCAGCCGTAGCCGCGTTCTTCCAGCTCCAGGGCCAGTTCACGGCCGCCGGATTTGATGATCTTGCCGCCGGCCAGCACGTGCACGTAGTCCGGCACGATGTGGTTCAGCAGGCGCTGGTAGTGGGTCACCATGAGGATGGCGCGATCTTCCGAGCGCAGGGCGTTGACGCCGTCGGAGACGACTTTCAGGGCGTCGATGTCGAGGCCGGAGTCGGTTTCGTCGAGAATCGCCAGCTTCGGCTGCAGCAGCAGCGCCTGCAGAATCTCGTTGCGCTTCTTCTCACCGCCGGAGAAACCTTCATTGACGCCCCGCTTCAGGAAGGACGGGTCCAGATCGACCTGCTTGGACACTTCCTTGGCCAGCTTCATGAACTCGGCGGCGTTCATTTCCGGCTCGCCCTTGTGGGCGCGCATGGCGTTTACCGCGGTGCGCAGGAACTGCAGGTTGCTGACACCGGGAATTTCCACCGGGTACTGGAACGCCAGGAAGATGCCTTCGCGGGCGCGCTCTTCGGTCTCCAGCTCCAGCAGGTTGTCACCGTTCAGGGTGATTTCGCCGCTGGTGACTTCAAATGCCTCGTTGCCCGCCAACACCTGGGACAGGGTACTCTTACCGGAGCCGTTCGGGCCCATGATGGCGTGAACTTCCCCAGGTTTGATCTCCAGGTTGATGCCCTTGAGGATCTCTTTGTCCTCAACGGATGCGTGCAGGTTCTTGATGCTCAGCATTTGTCGCGTCTCTCTTGTTTAACCGTCTGAATTCTGTGCGTGACCCCATTTATGGGGGAGTCGGCCGTCCGTTAACCCACCGAGCCTTCGAGGCTCACCTCGAGCAGCTTGCCGGCCTCGACCGCGAACTCCATCGGCAGCTCCTTGAACACTTCCTTACAGAAGCCGTTCACGATCATGGATACCGCCTGTTCCGGATCGATACCCCGCTGGCGGCAGAGGAACATCTGCTCGTCGCTGACCTTGGAGGTGGTGGCTTCGTGCTCGACGATGGCCGATTTGTTCTTGCTCTCGATGTACGGGAAGGTGTGGGCGCCACAGCGGTCGCCGATCAGCAGCGAGTCGCACTGGGTAAAGTTGCGCGCACCTTCCGCGCCGGGGCCGAACTTGACCAGGCCGCGGTAGGCGTTGGAGCTCTT
>JBPEXK010000040.1:0-4834 GCA_052031745.1 Marinobacter sp.
GACCACATCAAGGACACCCCCTATGGCCAGCTGACCCTGTCGTTGGTGGGCGGTGACCTGGACGTCGCCATGTCCGCGCTTGAGGCCGCCGACGTTCACGTGGAGGTGCTGCGCTGATGGAATTTTTGACCGAAACCCTGTTGAGCAACGTGGACTGGTCGGAGATCGGCTGGGCCAGCTGGGACACCCTGGTGATGGTGGGCATGTCGCTGCTGTTCAGTGTGCTGATTGGCCTGCCCATTGGCGTGTTGCTGTTTCTGACCGGTAAGCGCCAGTTGCTGGAGCAGCCGGTGGCCTACGCGGTGTTGTCGTTCGTAGTAAACGTGCTACGTTCGGTGCCCTTTATCATCCTGCTGATCGTAATGATTCCGTTCACGGTCATGCTGATCGGTACTTCCCTGGGGGTAGCCGGCGCGATTCCGCCGCTGGTGGCAGGCGGCGCGCCCTTCTTTGCCCGGTTGGTGGAAACCTCGTTGCGGGAAGTGGACCGGGGCATCATCGAAGCCACCCAGGCCATGGGCGCGAGCGTCAAACAGATCGTGTTCGGAGCGTTGCTGCCGGAGGCCCTGCCCGGGATCATTGCCGGCATCACCGTGACCGCCATTACCCTGGTGTCCTATGCGGCCATGTCCGGCGTGATCGGTGGCGGTGGTCTGGGTGACCTGGCGATCCGCTTCGGCTATCAACGGTTTCAGACCGACGTCATGGTCATCACAGTGGCGTTGCTGGTGATTTTTGTGCAGGTGCTGCAAATGCTGGGCGACCGACTGGTGCTCTATTTCAGCCGTAAATAATTCAAACAGGAGAACTTGGTATGAATCTGAAGAAATCCCTGGCGGCCCTGGCTGCGGCCGCGACCTTTTCCGTGGCGGCCTCTGCTGAAGAGCTGTCCGTCGCTGCTACTCCAGTCCCGCACGCGGAGATCCTCGAGTTTGTGAAGCCGGCACTGGCTGAGCAAGGCGTGGAGCTGGACATCAAGGTGTTCACTGATTACGTACAGCCCAACATCCAGGTGGACCAGAAGCGGATGGACGCCAACTTTTTCCAGCACAAGCCGTACCTGGATGAGTTTAATGCCGGCCGAGGCACCGACCTGGTCATCGTCACTGGCGTGCACGTGGAGCCGTTTGGCGCCTACTCCAGCAAGATCGACTCCCTGGACGAGCTGGAAGAAGGCTCAGTGGTTGCCATCCCGAACGATCCCACTAACGGTGGCCGCGCACTCTTGCTGCTGCAGAAGGCCGGTCTGATCACCCTGGAAGATGCCAGCAAGATCACCGCTACGCCCCGGGACATTGCCGACAACCCGAAAGATCTGGACTTCAAGGAGCTGGAAGCAGCGACCCTGCCGCGCATCCTGAACCAGGTCGACATGGCCCTGATCAACACCAACTACGCGCTGGAAGCGGGTCTGAATCCGACCGAAGACGCGCTGGTGATCGAAGGTTCCGATTCACCCTACGTGAACATCCTGGTTGCCCGTCCGGACAACAAGGACAGCGCCGCGATGCAGAAGCTGGCGGACATCCTGAACTCCGACCAGGTGAAGGAATTCATCGAAGACAGCTACGAAGGAGCCGTAGTACCGGCATTCTGAGGCTGATCGCCGCGCGCGACGATGACTGAACCTGAAAAGCCAGCGGTGCCGAGCCGCTGGCTTTTTTTGTGGGCGAACGGCCCGGTTAGCGCCAACCGAATGACACCGGAGTGTCATCTACACTGTGGACACTGGTCCGGAATCACCACTCGTTAAACTGGGAGTTGTTTATGCGGTTGCGCGTTCTTGCTTTCTTGGCGCCTGTCCTCATGGTAGTTGGCTTCGCACCCTTCACCGGCGCCCTGGCGTCCCCTCAAGGCCCTGACTCTGTGGAGCTTGGCCCCCGGCCGTTCTGGCTGGTGGACGATATGGATGACGGTCCGTTGAAACAGCGGTTGCAGGCCTGTCGCGGCCAGCCGATGAAGCGGACGGATTTTTCCCTGGGCCATCGCGGCGCGCCGCTGCAGTTCCCGGAGCACACCCGGGAGTCCTACATTGCCGCCGCCCGCATGGGCGCGGGCATCGTCGAATGTGACGTGGCCTTCACCAAGGATCGGCACCTGGTCTGCCGCCACGCCCAGGACGACCTGCACACCACCACCAACATCGTCACCGTGCCGGAGCTGAACGCCAAGTGCACCCAACCGTTTGTACCCGCGGATCCGGCCACTGGCCGCGAGGCCCAGGCCGAGTGCCGGACCAGCGACATCACCCTGGCCGAGTTCAAGTCCCTCAAGGGCAAAATGGACGCCTATGACCCCACCGCGACCACACCGGAAGAGTATGTGGGCGGCACGGCGAATTGGCGCACGGATCTGTACACCGGCCGAGGCACGCTGCTCAGCCACAAAGAGAGCATTGAGCTGTTCAAGCAACTGGGGGTGAAATTCGCGCCGGAGTTGAAAACGCCGGTGGTTAAGATGCCGTTTGAGGGCGACTACAGCCAGCAGGATTACGCCGGCCAACTGATAGCCGAGTACCGTGAGGCTGGCGTTCCGCCGCATCAGGTCTGGCCGCAGTCGTTCAACCGGAAGGACGTGCTTTATTGGGTCGAGGAAACGCCGGACTACGGCCGTCAGGCGGTGCTTCTGGATATGGCAAAGCCCACGAAATCGAATTCGTCCCTGGCCCACATGGAGGCATTGAAAGCCCAGGGCGTGAATGTTCTGGCGCCGGCGCTGTGGAAACTGCTGGCGCTGGATGAGCAGCAGAACATCGTTGCCTCGGAGTACGCCAGAAACGCCCGCAGCGCCGGCCTGGAGCTTATTGCCTGGACCCTGGAGCGCAGCGGCCCGCTGGCGGACGGCGGGGGTTGGTACTACCAGAGCGTGAGTGAGGCGATCAACAACGACGGTGACATGCTCACGGTTCTTGATGTGTTGGCGCGGGATGTGGAGGTGATGGCGGTGTTCTCGGACTGGCCGGCCACCACCACCTTCTACGCCAACTGCATGGGGCTGGTGGACAGCGGGCAGCCCTCGAAATGAACAGAAAATGACGATTTCGTAGTTCGGTTTTAACCCCAAACGCGCGGAAATCCGGGTAGGGTGAGTTTACGCAATCGCGGCTAAGTGTGTGATTGCCGGGAAGAAAGGACATCTGAACTCACTAGGAGGAATGCCTTATGATTTCGACGACCCGTTTTGCCTGCGCCACTGTTCTGACTGCAACCGCTCTCGCCGCTCCGACCGCTTGGGCGCAATCCGGCGTTGAGCGCGACCAGGCAGGCCCGTACATCAGTGGTAGTTACGGCGGGTACAAGGCGCATGGGGGTGAATTCGAGGATGAAAACGACATGCTCGGTGCGGCCCTGGGTTACCAGTTCAACCCGTTCTTCGCCTTGGAAGCGGAATACATTGATTTTGGCAATTTTGGTGAAGACGACGTTGAGGGCAAGTTGAAGGGGGCCGGTTTGAGCGCCATTGGCCGCCTACCGCTGACTGACAGCTTTGGCGTGTACGGCAAGGTGGGTGCCTTTGCATCGGCGTTTGACGTCGAGGCCTTTGACGAGGATGAGACCTACGATGAAGTCAGCCCCTTCGTAGGCGCGGGTGTCGATTTCCGCGTGACCCAGCACTTGACCGCGTTTGCCGAGTACAACCGGTACAACGTCGATATCGACGAGGATGACTTCAACGGCCAGGTCACCAACGACGGCCCCGAGTTCGACACCGGCCGCGTTGGTCTGAAGTACCAGTTCTAAGCGAGACGACAGGTCTCAGGACTGACAGGGGCGCGGCCAGTGGCCGCGCCTTTTTTATGGCTACTGTTTGTTTTCCAGGTCGCCGAAGCGATCCGCAAACAGCGCCGAGGACAGGTAGCGCTCTGCCGAGTCCGGCAGCACCACAACGATGTTCTTGCCCTTGAATTCTGGCTGCTTGCTCACCCGCACGGCCGCAACCACCGCGGCACCGCAGGAAATGCCGCACAGGATGCCCTCCTCCTGCATGAGCCGATGGGCCATGTCCATGGCTTCTTCGTTGGTCACCGTCTCGACCTGATCCACCATTTCCAGATCCAGGTTTTTCGGCACGAAACCGGCACCGATGCCCTGAATCTTGTGGGGCGCGGGTTTGGGTTGTTCGCCATTGAGGGTCTGGGTAATCACCGGGGAGTCCGCCGGCTCTACCGCAATGGTGGTGATGTTCTTGCCCCGGGTCTCCTTGATGTAGCGGGACACCCCGGTCAGGGTGCCGCCGGTGCCCACGCCGGAGACGAAAACGTCGATTTCACCGTCGGTGTCGTGCCAGATTTCCGGGCCGGTGGTGTCCTCGTGGATGCGCGGATTGGCCGGGTTCTGGAACTGCTGCGGCAGGAAGTGGTTGTCCGGATCCGACGCAAAGATTTCCTCGGCCTTGGCGATGGCGCCGGGCATGCCCTTGGCAGGCTCGGTCAGAATCAGCTCGGCACCCAGTGCCTTCAGTACCTTGCGCCGCTCCAGACTCATGGACGCCGGCATGGTCAGCACCAGTCGATAGCCCCGGGCGGCGGCCACGAACGCCAGTGCGATGCCGGTGTTGCCGCTGGTGGGCTCGATAATGGTCATGCCCGGCTTGAGGGTGCCGCGTTTTTCCGCGTCCCAGATCATGGCCGACCCGATTCGGCATTTCACGGAATAGGCCGGATTGCGGCCCTCAATCTTGGCCCAGATGGTGGCGCCGTCGCTGACCCGATTCAGTTGAACCAGAGGGGTGTTGCCAATGGACAGGGAGTTGTCCTCGTAAATGCGTGCCATGATGTCCTCCTTGTGACGTTTCTGCAGTCTAGCACCCATTAATGGCAACTACTTCAATCCCG
>JBPEXK010000405.1:0-5183 GCA_052031745.1 Marinobacter sp.
GCTTCACCCGGCCCTTATTCACCCGAACCTCGCCCTTGCGCACGATCCGGTAAATGATGCTTTTGGGCACGCCACGCAGCTGCGCCAGCAGAAAGTTATCGACCCGCTGGCCCTCATTGTCCTCATCGACGGTGACCCACTGGACGCCCTGCTGCACGCCCTTTCTGGGGTCCGGCGCGCCGGCTTTGGCGGGGCGTTTGGCGGCGGATTTTGGGCGCGCAGATTTGCGGGACATGAAGCTCCTCAGAAGTGGATGCGTGCGGCATTGAACGGACACCGGATTGCTGTTATATTCCGGCGTGCTCTGTTGTTTGTCTACGGCCTGACCAACTCTAGTCAGAAGCCGGAGCGGCAGAAGTATACCGACACTATTTGAGAGTTTGAACGCCGCATGCCCAATCACTATCGGGGATCGGTGTAAGAAAGACCTCCCGGACACTCAGGACAGACCGATGACGGCTGCAACCCTGACCCCGGGAGCGAAGTAAAACCGTGCGGAAAACCGACGGGCGACATTGCGAAGAATCATTGCCACACAGGGCCGGGCCGTCCAGCTTACCAATACGACGTGAGACCCAGGCACCTGAGTGAACCTGAAAACGGATTATATGCGTCAACAGACATCACTTTTACACGACCTCTCACTGCCCACAGGCAGTCAGACCGTCGGTGGTCTTAGACCAACAGGATCGCACCCCATAAGGGTCTGATTCGTCTGGCCGCCGGCTCGCTCTTGACACCTGAGAGCCCCGCGGCACGCACATCCTGCTTCGCTGATGCGACCCCTCGCGGTTTTCTGTCAAAATCAATCGACAGGAACCCTTTCTTTCCATGAAAAGAATGCTCATCAATGCAACTCACCCTGAAGAGTTGCGCGTTGCCCTGGTCGACGGCCAGCGTCTGTTCGACCTCGATATCGAATCCAGTTCCCGCGAGCAGAAAAAAGCCAACATTTACAAAGGCCGAATCACCCGTGTCGAGCCCAGCCTCGAAGCCGCCTTTGTTGACTTCGGCGCCGAGCGCCACGGCTTTCTGCCCCTGAAGGAAATCTCCAAGGAGTACTTCAAGAAGTCCCCGGGCCAGATCGAAGGCAAGGTCAACATCAAGGACGCCGTGGCCGAAGGCCAGGAAGTCATCGTCCAGGTGGACAAGGAAGAGCGTGGCAACAAGGGCGCTGCCCTGACCACCTTCATCTCCCTTGCCGGCCGTTACCTGGTGCTGATGCCCAACAACGCCCGTGCCGGTGGCATCTCCCGCCGCATCGAAGGCGAAGAGCGGGCCCAGCTCAAGGAAGCCATGAGCGACGTACAGGTGCCGAAATCCATGGGCATCATCGTGCGCACCGCCGGCATCGGCCGTAACACCGAAGAACTCCAGTGGGACCTCGACTACCTGGTGCAATTCTGGGAAGCCATTACCCAGGCCGCCGGCGAGCGCAAGGCCCCATTCCTGATTCACCAGGAAAGCAACGTCATCATCCGCGCGGTGCGTGATTACCTCCGCCAGGACATCGGCGAAGTGCTGATCGACGCCAACGGCGTTTACGAGGACGTGCTGAATTTCGTCCGCGCCGTGATGCCGACCTTCGAAAACAAGATCAAGCTGTACAAGGATGAAATCCCCCTGTTCAGCCGTTATCAGATTGAAGGCCAGATCGAGACCGCGTTCCAGCGCGAAGTGAAACTGCCCTCCGGCGGTTCCATCGTTATCGATCCTACCGAAGCCCTGGTGTCCATCGACATCAACTCCTCCCGTGCCACCAAAGGCCACGACATCGAGGAAACCGCACTCCAGACCAACCTGGAAGCCGCGGAAGAGATCGCACGTCAGCTGCGCCTGCGCGACATGGGCGGCCTGATCGTCATCGACTTCATCGACATGACCCCGGCCAAGCACCAGCGCGAGGTTGAGCAGAAGATCCGTGAGGCCCTGGAAATCGACCGGGCCCGGGTTCAGGTTGGCAAGATCTCCCGCTTTGGCTTGCTGGAAATGTCCCGTCAGCGCCTGCGTCCGTCCCTGGGCGAGACCCGCAGTGAAGTCTGCCCGCGCTGCGAAGGCCAGGGCACCATCCGCGGTATCGAATCCCTGGCGCTGAGCATCATGCGCCTGATCTACGAAGAGTCCTCCAAGGAAAAAACCGGCGAAGTCCGGGCCGTGGTACCGGTATCGGTCGCCACCTTCCTGCTGAACGAGAAGCGCAAGCAGCTGGCCGACATCGAGGCGCGCCAGGAAGTGAACGTGGTCGTGGTGCCGGTTCCGCACATGGAAACCCCGCACTTTGAAATCCTGCGCCTGCGCCAGGACGAAACCACGCCGGAGCACATCTCCAGCCACCAGGTGGCCCAGGAGTACAGCGAGCGCGAAGAAGAAATCTTCGAAGCGCCCTCTGCCGAGCGTCCGGTGCGCGAGCAGGCGGCTGTGAAGGCCATCCGCCCGAGCGCCCCGGCTCCGACGCCTACCGCGAAAGCTGCACCTGCGGACGAGCAGGAAGAAGGCCTGTTCCGTCGCCTGGGTCGCAAGATCGCCAACTTCTTCAGCGACGAGGAAACTCAGACTGAAGAGAGCCGCGACAAGAACAAGGCCGCCCGGGAAGACCGTCGCAACCAGGGCCGTCAGGACCGCCGCAAGTCCCGCGTCGCCCGTGACGACCAGCGCAGCGGTGGTAACCGCAGTGGCAACGACCGTCGCCAGGGTGGCCAGCAGGGCCGCGGTGACGACAACCGGGGCCGCGGACGCAACCGCAGCAACGAGCAGAATCGCGGCAACCAGAACCGTCAGGGCCAAGGCCAGGACAAGGCCGCCGACGGCCGTGGTGGTGATAACCGCGGCGCGGACAACAAGGGCGGCGACAATAAGGGTGGCCAGGGTCGCGGTCGCGGCCAGGGTCGCAACAAGCCGCAACGGGACCAGAAAGAGGCCCGCGAGCAGAAGGACCAGAAGGACCAACAGGCTGCCGCCAAGAAATCTGGTGGTGAGAAATCTGGTGGTGAGAAATCCGGTGGCGAAAAATCGGGTGCCGACAAGACCAGCGCCAACGACAAGCCCCGCAAGCCGCGGCGCCAGCGTGGTCGCGATGGTTCACCATCGGAGACTCCGTCCTCTACTCCGGCCGAGCGCAAGGCCGAACGTAGCGAAAAGCACCAGAAGGACACCCAGCCGGAGCAGTCTACCGATGCTGGCAAGCCCGAGGTGAAGGCCGCAGACAAGCCGAAGCAGCCCCAAGGCGAAAACAAGGCTGACAACAAGGCTGAAACCAAGGTAGAGGCCAAGGCCGACAGCAAGACCGAGAGCCCGAAGCCCGCCGCCAAGGCCGACGACGCCTCCAAGGCCAAGACCGAGGAAGCACCGAAGGCGAAGCCTGAGGAAGCGGCCAAGGCGAAAGCCGAACCGGCGCCTAAGGCCGAGGCCGAGCAAGCCGCTGAAACCAAGGCCGACATCGACACTGAGAAGAAGGCCCCGGCCCAGCCGAAAGCGGAGCAGAAGCCGGCCAAGGCCGACAATGCCGACGCAACAGCGGACGCCAAGCCGAGCGCAGCCCAGCCGAAACAGGACGCTGGCCAGCCCCAGAAAGAGTCCAGCCAGCCGAAGCCGGAAGCGGCAGCCAAGCCGGCCGAGCAGGACAAGGGCAAGACTGAGGCGCCCAAGGCAGCTGCGTCACAGGACAGCAAGGCCCCGCAAGCCAAGGCCGAGCAAAAGCCGGCCGAGGTTAAGGCCGACGCCAAAGCCGAAGCGAAGTCCGAAGGCAAAGCCGAAACCCAGGCGCCTGCAAGCGAAGCCAAAGCTGAGCCGAAGGCCGATGCCAAACCGGCGGCCAAAGCCGAGCCCAAGCCTGAACCTCAGGCGGAAGCCAAGGCCGACACCAAGCCGGAGCCCAAGCCCGAGAGCAGCAAGCCGGCCGAGACGGCGGGCCTTGAAGTGCCGGTGACACCGGGTCGTGCCTATAATGATCCGCGGGAAGTGCGCAAACGCCAGCGCGCGGCGGAAGAAGCCAAGAAGGCCGGGAGTAACTGATCCATGCTATCCAATTCCGACATTGACGCACTGGAAGACATCCTGTTCGCCGAGCCCTGGGGTGAAGATGCCCTGGACTTTTTCGGCCTGCACGGCGTGGTCTGTGCCAGCGTGGTCGGCCCGGCTAACCTGAGCGCGGAAGAGATCTTCCGCCTCGCCACAGGCACCCAGGCGGTGCCTGATGGCGGAGTTCCGGAGGTGTTCCGTCGCTGTGTCCAACAACTGGCTGGCGACATGGCCCATTCCCTGGACATGGGCCAGGCCCTGGAACTGCCGGAGCCAGAAGACGGTGATCCGATGAACGCCCTGGAGAACTGGTGTGCCGGCTTTGTCGACACCTTCCTGGAACGGGAAGAGGAATGGCTGGAAGCTGCCAGTGAAGAGGAAACCGCGGACCTGCTGGTGCCGATGCTGACCCTGTCAGGGCTGTTCGACGACGAGGATTTCCAGAAGGTCCGCAACAGCGACAAGCTGTCGCGGCAGATGGCGGATGCTATCCCGGATTCTCTGACCGATCTGTACCTGCTGTTCCACGCACCGGATTAATTCGGTGCGCTGACCCCCACAGGTGTTTTGAAGTGATGCCAGACCGGCTCAAGCCCGTCTGGCATTTTCATGATACGCCCCAGCTCACACCAGGCCGGCCCCGGAAAGTGAAAATCGCTGCCCTGGGACGCCAGCATCTGCTCCCGCCGACAGAGTTCGGCCAGAAAGCCCAGATCGCCACTGGACTGCCCCGAGGTCGACACCTCCAGCGCCCGACCGCCGGCACGGCGGAAATCCGCAGTCAGGTCACGGAGCTTGGTAGCGGTAAGCTGGTATTTGCGCGGATGGGCCAGCACAGCGACACCACCGGCGTCGTTAATCCAGCGCACCACCTCGGCCAATTCCGGCCAGTAAGCTTTCACGTCACCGGGTTTGCCACTGCCCAGATGGCGCTTAAACGCCTGCGCGGTGTTACTCACTACCCCAGACTCTACCAGCACCTGGGCGAAATGAGGCCGCCCGGGCACATCACCGCCTGCGGCCGCGGTGGCCCGCTCTAGCAGATCCGTCACTTTCAGTTTGCTGAGCCGGTCCGCGATCATCCGTGCTCGCGCCCATCGATTCTCGTGTTGCTCCGCCAGCGCCTGCTGAAAGCGCTCGTCCTGCGGATCAAAGTCCAGCCCCAC
>JBPEXK010000406.1:0-4903 GCA_052031745.1 Marinobacter sp.
GACAGCACCACTTCGTACTGGTTGTCGCTGACTTTGTTGTGGGAGGTGTTCAGGTCCAGATTGACCTCCGGCTTCCACTGCTCCTGAAACACCAGCGGAGAATTCGGCGATTCAAAAGACAGGTCCTTCACGTAGATGCGCTGAAGGGCGAATTGCGGTTGGTTCTGGTTTTCGCTGCCTGCTGCGGCTTGCTGATTCTCAGCCATGTTCGATCCTTTCACTCGTAATCTTGGGCCCGGGGGCCGTTGTTATGGGGTATGCTGCCGGAACAGTTTACTGCCTGACCCCGCCGGCTAATGTGAAACAGTGCGGCAGAATGCCGCTCAGATCAATAGCGGGCTGCTGACCTTACTTCTTCACCAGCGGCAGATTGCTGGCTTTCCAGTCGGCGATGCCGCCGTTCAGGCGCACCACGTTGGCGTAACCCTCGGCGTTCAACTGCTTGACCGCCATGGCCGAATGCTGGCCCATCTTGTCCGCCACGATGATCTGCTTTTCCTTGAACTTGTTCAGTTCTGAGGCACGGCTCTTGAGGCTGTTCAGGGGGATGTTGACCGAGCCGGTGATGCGACCCTCGCCGAAGTCCTTGCGATCGCGAATGTCCACCACCACGGCTTCGTCTTTGTTAATCAGGCTGATCGCGCCCTGGGCCGAAATCTTGGCGCCACCGCGACGGGATTCCAGGACCAGGATGGCCAGCAGGAATGCCACGAACAGCGATACCAGAATGTAGTGGTTTACAACGAATTCAAACAAGCGGTCCATGAAATCACCCTAGAAATATTTTGGCCGGATTATACACACACGGGGCCAGTCACAGAAGGCGGCCAACATGGCTTGTGAGAATGAAAACGGTTAGAATCTGCACTCCCTTTTTCTTACATTTCCAACGAACCGGATGAAGTGATGACCGCGACGCGCAAGCCGACTGCCTTGATTATCCTGGATGGCTGGGGCCACCGTGACCCAGCGGAAGACAACGCCATCAGCAACGCCAACACCCCGTTCTGGGATCAGCTCTGGCAGAACCAGCCCAAGACCCTGATCAACACCTCTGGCATGTTCGTTGGCTTGCCCCAGGGCCAGATGGGCAACTCGGAAGTGGGCCATATGAACCTGGGCGCCGGCCGGATCGTCTACCAGAGCCTGACCCGCATCGACAAGGATGTGGAAACCGGCGATTTCCAGAAGAACGAAGTGCTGTGCAACGCCATCGATAAGGCCGCCAGCAGCGGCCGCGCCGTGCACCTGATGGGACTGCTGTCGCCCGGCGGTGTCCACAGCCACGAAGATCACATCATCGCCGCGGCGGAAATGGCCGCCGCCCGGGGCGCGAAGGAAGTTTACATTCACGCCTTCCTGGACGGCCGCGACATGCCGCCGCGCAGCGCCAAGGCGTCCCTGGAAAAAGCCGCCGCCAGGCTGGAAAGCCTCGGGGTTGGCCGCATCGCCTCCCTGGTCGGCCGCTACTACGCCATGGACCGGGACAACCGTTGGGACCGGGTGGAAGCCGCCTACAACCTGATGACCCAGGGTACCGCCGAATTCACCGCCGCCGACCCGGTCACCGGCCTGGAACAAGCCTACGAGCGCGGTGAGAACGACGAGTTCGTCAAACCGACCCGCATCCACGCTGCCGGTGAGCCCGAGGGCACCATCAACGACGGCGACACCGTGCTGTTCATGAATTTCCGCGCCGACCGGGCCCGGGAAATGACCCGCACCTTCGTTGAGCCGGACTTCGACGGCTTCGATCGTCGCAAGCACCCGGAACTGGCCGATTTCGTGATGCTCACCGAATACGCCGCCGACATCGACACCAGCTGCGCCTACCCGCCGGAGCAGCTCACCAATGGCCTGGGCGAATACGCCGCCAAGCAGGGCAAGACCCAGCTGCGGATCTCGGAAACCGAAAAGTACGCCCACGTCACCTTCTTCTTCAATGGCGGCCTGGAAACCCCGTTTGAGGGCGAAGACCGCATCCTGGTGCCATCCCCGAAAGTGGCCACCTACGACCTGCAGCCGGAAATGAGCGCCCCCGAGGTGACCGACAAGCTGGTTGAAGCCATCAAGAGCGGCAAGTACGACCTGGTGGTGTGCAACTACGCCAACGGCGACATGGTTGGCCACACCGGCAAGCTCGACGCCGCCATCAAGGCCGCCGAGTGCCTGGACCAGTGCGTGAAGCGCGTGGTGGAAGCCCTGAACGAGGTGGGCGGCGAAGCGCTGATCACCGCCGACCACGGCAACTGCGAACAGATGACCGATCCGGACTCCGGCCAGGTCCACACTGCTCACACCATCGGCCCGGTGCCACTGATCTACACCGGCGCCCGCAAGGTGTCGCTGCTGGATGACGGCAGTCTGAGTGACGTGGCTCCGACGCTGCTGACCCTGATGGGCCTGGAGCAACCAAAAGAAATGACCGGACACAGCCTGGTCAAAATCGATTGAAGGCACGGCACCTAACCGTGCGCCTGCTGCGATCGATGCTGGTGCCAGCGCTGCTATTGTTGGCAGCGCCGGCACTGGTCCAGGGCGAGGTCACGCCGGCCCAGATTGAAGACCTCAAGGACCGCATTGAGGACATCGACGAATGGCTCGCCGATGCCGAGGAGGATCGTTCGTCGCTGGAGCAGCAGCTGGCCGCCAGTGAGCGCAAGATCAGCCGCCTGACCCGTGAGCGTCGGTCGCTGCAACAACAACTGGCGAATCAGCAAGACCGGCTGAACCAACTGGAACAGCAGGAACGCACCCTCACCCAGACCCTCAACAAACAGCGTGACAGCTTGAAACGCCAAGTGCGCGCCGCCTGGATGGAAGGCGACGCCCCGGCCATCAAGGTGCTGCTGAACGAGGTCGATCCCGAGCGGGTCGCCCGCACCATGACCTACTACGAGTATCTGAGCCGCGACACCGTCAAGCGGCTGAAGGCGTTTAACGAGAGCCTGCTGGCGCTCAAGGACACCCGCGCCCAGGTGCAGGCCACCCGCACTCAACTGGCCCAGACCGAGGCCGATGTTGCCGAACGCCAGGACCAACTGAGCCAGTCCCGCCAACAGCGTCAGAAGACGTTGGCGGCCCTGAACGCCGACATCAAGAACCGCCAAAGCGAACGGGCGGAACTGGAGTCCGACCGCAAACGACTGGAACAGCTGCTGCGGGAAGTTCAGGAAGCCATTGCCGACATCCCCACACCGAACGAGTCGCAACCGTTCAAAACCTTGCAGAGCAAACTTCCCTGGCCGGTCAAGGGCAAGGTCCGCAGCGGTTTTGGAGATCGCTACGCTGACGGCAAACTGCAGCGCAGCGGGCTGTTGATCGACACCGGGGGCGAAGTAGAAATCAAGGCGGTGCATTACGGCCGCGTGGTGTTTGCCAACTGGCTCAGGGGCTTCGGGCTGATCACCATCATTGATCATGGCGACGGCTACATGACACTCTACGGCCACAGCAGCAGCCTGTTTACCAGCCCGGGCGACTGGGTCGCCGCCGGCGAAGCCATTGCCCTGGCCGGTCGCACCGGCGGCACCGATCACGCCGCGCTCTATTTCGAAGTGCGCCGCAACGGCAAGCCCACCAACCCGAGAAACTGGCTCGCCCGGTGACCGCCAGCCGCGCGCTTCCGAAGCCTGGACGTTTGGCGGCCTGAGGGCTGACAAACGGGCTGGCTGCCGCCATACTGTCGGAACTCAAGGAATTCAGTCCAACTGTCGGAATAAACACGGGATAAGTGAATGAAACGGGTCAGAAATCCTCGCTACGCCTCTCCTCTTCGCAGTATTGCCCTTGCGACCTGTTTCACCGCCGTCTCCGGCATGGCCCTGGCCCAGGAACAGACCGACGAGCAGAAGCTGCTCGAGGGCATCCAGAACGGTGAGCGGGTCGAGATCGCCCTGCCCGACCCGGAGACCCAGCTGCCCCTGGACGACCTGCGCAAGTTCACCGAGGTGTTCAGCCGCATCAAGGACGCCTACGTGGAGGAGGTCAGCGACCGGCAACTGCTGGAAAGCGCCATCAAGGGTATGCTGTCCGACCTCGACCCCCACTCCACCTACCTGGCGCCGAAAGATTACGAACAGCTGGAAGAAAGCACCTCCGGTGAATTTGGCGGCCTGGGCATCGAAATCGGCATGGAGAACGGGTTCGTCAAGGTGATCGCCCCCATCGACGACACCCCGGCCCAGAAGGCCGGCGTGCAGGCAGGCGACCTGATCATCAAACTGGACGAGAAGCCCGTCAAAGGCATGAGCCTTGAAGAAGCCGTCAAGCTGATGCGCGGCAAACCCGGCACCACCCTGGTGCTGACCATCATGCGGGAAGGTGAAAACGCCCCGATCGAGATTCCGGTCGAGCGCGACATCATCAAGGTCACCAGCGTGAAGTCCCGCATGCTGGAAAATGGCTACGGCTACGTGCGCATCACTCAGTTCCAGGCCGACACCGGCAACCAGTTCCTGAGCGCACTGGGCTCCCTGGAGGACGATTACGGCAGCGACCTGGATGGCCTGATCATCGACCTGCGCAACAACCCCGGTGGGGTGCTGCAAGCCGCGGTGGAAACCGCCGATGCCCTGCTCGACGATGGCCTGATCGTCTACACCGAGGGCCGCATTCAGAGCTCACGGTTACGCTTCAGCGCCAAGGCCGGCGACGTCATGTCCGATACCCCGATTGTCGTGCTAATCAACGGCGGCTCCGCGTCTGCTTCGGAAATCCTGGCCGGCGCCCTGCAGGATCATGAACGGGCCGTTGTGATGGGCACCCAGTCGTTCGGCAAGGGCAGCGTGCAGACGGTCATTCCGCTGGATGAGACCCACGCCATCAAGATGACCACCGCCCGCTATTACACCCCGGACGGCCGCTCGATCCAGGCCACCGGCATCCGCCCGGACATCGAAGT
>JBPEXK010000407.1:0-3319 GCA_052031745.1 Marinobacter sp.
GCAGGTCCGGCCTTTTTAAACAGCAAATGTCATTGCCACATTAATCTGACTATTGGAGAAACCGAGCAATGAAGATTCGTCCGCTCCACGATCGTGTTGTCGTGCGCCGTAAGGAAGAAGAAGAGAAAACTGCAGGCGGCATCGTGCTGCCGGGTAACGCCAAAGAGAAGCCTTCCCAGGGCGAAGTGGTTGCCGTAGGCAACGGTCGCATCCTGGACAACGGCGAAACCCGTGCACTGGCGGTCAAGGTGGGTGACACCGTGGTCTTTGGCCAGTACGCCGGCAACACCGTCAAGGTCGACGGTGAAGAGCTGCTCATCATGAGCGAGAACGACATTTACGGCGTGCTTGAGTGATCGCTGAGGCGATAGGCACCAAACCTCATTAATCCGATTGATTCAACGACTTCGGTTTAACGAACAGGAATAGAAGACATGGCAGCAAAAGACGTTAAATTCGGTGATAGCGCTCGCAAGCGCATGGTCGCAGGCGTCAACGTTCTGGCAGACGCGGTTAAAGTGACCCTCGGCCCGAAAGGCCGCAACGTGGTTCTGGAGAAGTCCTTCGGCGCGCCGAACATCACCAAAGACGGTGTTTCTGTGGCGAAGGAAATCGAGCTGGCGGACAAGTTCGAGAACATGGGCGCGCAGATGGTCAAGGAAGTTGCTTCCCAGGCCAACGACACCGCCGGTGACGGCACCACCACCGCAACCGTTCTGGCCCAGGCCATCGTCAACGAGGGTGTGAAGGCGGTAACCGCCGGCATGAACCCGATGGACCTGAAGCGCGGCATTGACAAGGCCACCACCGAAGCCGTCAAGGCTATCCGTGAAATGGCCAAGCCGTGCGACGACAGCAAGATGATCGCCCAAGTTGGCACCATCTCCGCCAACGGCGACGACACCATCGGTAAGCTGATCGCCGACGCCATGGAGCGTGTGGGCAAAGAAGGTGTCATCACCGTTGAGGAAGGCCGTGGCCTGGAAGACGAGCTGGACGTGGTTGAAGGCATGCAGTTCGATCGCGGCTACCTGTCTCCGTACTTCATCAACAACCAGGACAACATGTCCGCCGAGCTGGATGACCCGTACATCCTGCTGGTCGACAAGAAGATCTCCAACATCCGCGAACTGCTGCCGGTGCTGGAATCCGTCGCCAAGGCTGGCAAGCCGCTGATGATCATTGCTGAAGACATCGAAGGCGAAGCCCTGGCCACCCTGGTTGTGAACAACATGCGTGGCATCGTTAAAGTCGCCGCCGTTAAGGCGCCTGGCTTCGGTGACCGTCGCAAGGAAATGCTGCAGGACATCGCCATTCTGTCCGGCGGTACTGTGATTTCCGAAGAAGTGGGTCTGACTCTGGAAAACACCACTCTGGACGACCTGGGCACTGCCAAGCGTGTCAACATCACCAAGGAAAACACCACCATCATCGGCGGTGTGGGCGCCCAGGCGGATATCGAAGCTCGTGTTGAGCAGATCCGCAAGCAGATCGAAGACAGCTCTTCCGACTACGACAAGGAAAAGCTGCAGGAGCGTGTTGCCAAGCTGGCTGGCGGTGTTGCCGTCATCAAGGTAGGCGCCGGTTCCGAAGTGGAAATGAAAGAGAAGAAGGCCCGCGTTGAAGACGCGCTGCACTCCACCCGCGCTGCCGTTGAAGAAGGCATCGTGGCCGGTGGTGGTGTCACCCTGATCCGCGCCATCGCTGCGCTGGAAAAGGTTGAAGCCATCAACGAAGAGCAGAAGGCTGGCGTGAACATCCTGCGTCGCGCGATGGAAGCTCCGCTGCGTCAGATCGTGTACAACGCCGGTGGCGAGTCTTCCGTGGTTGTTGCCAAGGTGCGCGAGGGCGAAGGCTCCTTCGGTTACAACGCCGCTTCCGAGCAGTACGGCGACATGCTGGAAATGGGCATCCTGGATCCCGCCAAGGTGACCCGCTCTGCGCTGCAGGCAGCTTCCTCCGTGGCGTCCCTGATCATCACCACCGAGGCGATGGTTGCAGACGAGCCGCAGGAAGAAGGTGCCGGCGGTGGCATGCCGGACATGGGCGGCATGGGCGGAATGGGAGGCATGGGCGGCATGATGTAATGCCGGCCTGATGCCAGTCACGTCGCAACATCAAAGGCGTGACCCGATTGCCCTTGAAAACCCCGCGTCAGTTCGCACTGGCGCGGGGTTTTTGTTTTTTCTCATGAACTTGCCACGGGCCTTTGTTAGACTCGGCTACCGGTCAATTGTCTGTGTGAACCCCAATGAGCGACGCCGCAACCAAATCCTTCCTTCGCCCTGGCAAGCTGGTGCTGCTGAGCTTGCTGGCGCTGGTGGTGTACGCGTCGACCCTGCTGGTGTGGATACCGGCCGGGTGGGTCTGGCAGCGTGCCTCCGGGTACGTCAGCTTGCCGCCGCAGGTAGAGATTCAACAGGTGTCTGGTCGAGTCTGGGATGGCGCCGCCGGATTGCGGGTGGCGGGTATTCCGTTGCGGGTGGATTGGCAGTTGGGCTGGCCTTCGCTGACCGGATTGTCGCTGCCCATCGATGTGGCCGTGAGCACCGCACAGTCCACCATTGAGGGTGATGTCACCGTCGCCTGGCCTGAGTCGGCCGAGATCAACGCCAAGGGTCGAGTGGTGGTGAGCGAATTTGAGGATCTGATTCGCCGCAGCGGCGGGGCTATGATTGAGGGGAATGTCTCCATCGATCGCCTGAACCTGGTCTGGGAAGACGGTCGTGTGGCCCTGGCTGACGGCCTCGGCCGCTGGGCTGGTGGGCAAGTAACCTGGCCCATGGGCAACCAGACTGGCCAAGCCCGGTTCCCGCCCATGCAGGCTGAGCTCGACACGACCCAAGGCGGCGTGTCACTGACGGTAGAAGAGCAGGGCGGGGATGGTCCAGCCGCCGAGGCGCAGATTTACTGGGATGGCATGATGGAAGTCCGGGTGTACAAGCGCATGGTGGACCTGGCGGGGCAGCCCTGGCCCGATACCGCAAGCCCCGGAGACGTGGTTTTCCGAGTCAGGCAGCCGTTGCTGCCAGGAGCCCGCTGATATGCCCGCGCTCACCCCAGATACTCAGCGCCGCCTGTCCCGGCTGTTGGCAAACGTCCTGCTTATCGGCCTGGTAATTTACCTGGCTGTCGTGTTGGCGAAGATGACCTGGCTGCTGGCCTGGGACGAGCGCCCGGTGCCAGAGGCACCGATGGCCAGCGGCGATACCGGAGCCATGGGCCAGGGCTTGTCCTTCCCCATGGCCAGTTTCGAATTCTTTGGCCGGCCTGAGGTGCAGGCCGGAGTCGCCGAGGTGGTTAAACGATCGGCACCGGA
>JBPEXK010000408.1:0-1436 GCA_052031745.1 Marinobacter sp.
CACGGTTCGGGGTGCTGTTGCCCCCGAGCGCCACGGAAATGCCCACCAGGCCTTCATTGCCGATCACGGATATTTCGGCCGACGCGCCGTCGCGGGTGACATAGAGCAGCGAGACAATGCAATTGGTGGGAAAGTACACCAGCGTGATGGGCTGGTCGGATTCGTAGAGCACCTCGCCCAGTTCCAGTTCGACAGGCTTGAGCGCGCCGAAGATCTCCGGTTTCAGCGGTTCCGGTAGGGCCGCGAGCAGATGGTTCTGCTCCGGGTTGGGGGAGTCAGTCATTCCTTGCCTGATCAAAGGTCGCCAATCTGGCCATTGACCAAAGATTAGCACAGGCCCAAGGAAGTGGAGGGCGAGGCGACCGGCCTAACCGGTCGCCCAGGCTCAATCAGAAGTTGAAACCAATGCCTACGGTGTACACCCAGGCGCCATCGTCGAAGTTGTCGTCCGTGTCGCTGGAGCTATCGAAGAACCACTGGTACTCCGCGCGGCCGAGCATGTAGGTCTTGGGCAGCACGTAGTACTTGGCGCCCGCTTCCAGACCGGCAAAGCCACTGTCCTTAACGGCATCGCCGTAGACTGCACCAAGGCTGGCGCCGACCAGCGGCCGGAACCGGTGGTGGCCGAACTGGTAGTCGGCGTAACCGCGGGTTGAGCCGTTCCAGAAGTCGTCACTGGCAGACTCGCCCTCGATGTCCGCATAGTTGGCACTCTGGCGAATACCGACCACCACATTGGGCTGCAGGTACCAACCCAGGTCGCCGCTAAGGCCGATGCTGCTGTTGTCGAAGTCGCGGTCGCTACCACCGGTCGCAGACAGGGAAAATTCCCGATCGCCGGTCTCCGGGCCGTAATCGTGGTGTCTATCTGCCTGGACGGCAGTCGCCAGGGGCAAAACCGAAAGAGCGCCGACGAACATGAGTGTTGAACGTTTCATGGCACATTACCTCCTGAGGTGTCCTTGGTAATGCTTTCGGTAGCTGCTGGCGTTATAGGGATCAGTGGTTTGGACGCAACTCCGAACCAAGGCTCTCGGGCAGATTGACAGGAACCTGGGGGTGCGTCTGTTCGGTAGCGCACCTAAACCGGGTGACCAGCGAAAGCGGCAAAAGCGGCGACAGCCGCCGGGGCGAAGGGGCTGTTGGTTTAATCGAACAGCGAGTATTGCTGATCCGTGGATTGGTCCTTGGCGGGCACCGACGGCCGCTTCTGCACCGGGCCCTTGCGGCTGCCGTGGCGCTGCAACACCCGGTCGGTTTCGGCCCGGGACACGTGCTGTTTGCGGAACTCGCCGATGGCCTTGCGGGCGGCCCTCGCCGCCTGCTCGTGATCGCACACCGGGCGAACATAGGTATTGCCGCCGTAATGCGCCTGTTGGCTGGGGGGCATCAGCCAGGGGGTGTGGATCAGATCCGCCGGCAGACCCTGCAATTCC
>JBPEXK010000409.1:0-9207 GCA_052031745.1 Marinobacter sp.
AACAGAAAAGGCCTCGCCTTTCTCTTTGTATTCCCGAAGGGTATTGATGGTAACAGCCATAAAATCCTTGCCTTGTGGGTGGATGGGCCAAGACCGGGCCGGGGTCTGCCGGCGTTCAGTGTTAAGGGTAATCCGGGGCTATGTCTGAGGCAATAGTAGCACGGCGGCCCCCGCGGGGCGGACCGCGCGCCTGCACCGGTCAGGTTGGGGTGAACGGGTCCCGGGCCACCGGCGGTAGCTTGCGCAGCTGGTTGTCTGGGCACAGGTTGCGCAGGTCGGCAATGGCTCGGCCATCGGGCAGGGTTAGTTCCGGGTGCAGGTCCAGCAGGGGCTGCAGCGCGAAATCGCGATTGGCCAGTTCCTTGTGGGGGACGGTCAGGCGTGCATCGTCGAGCGTCTGGCGGCCGAACACCAGCAGGTCCAGGTCCAGTGTTCTCGGCCCCCAGTGCTGAATCCGTTCCCGGCCATGGTCCTGTTCGATGGCTTGCAGGTGGTCAAGCAGGTCATGGGGCGCCAGGGTGGTGCGCAGCCAGACCGCGCCGTTGACGAAATCCGGCTGATCCTGGGGCCCCACCGGACGGCTGGCGTAGAACGGCGACTGGGCCACCAGCTCCGAATGCGGCAGTGCCGCCAAGGCGGCGACGGCGCGGGCCAATTGCCCGGTTGGGTTTTCCAGGTTGCTGCCCAGGCCGATGAAGGCATCCGTGGTCATTGCTGGGCCGGTCGCTTGGCTGCCGGCTTGCGCCGACGCCGGCGTTTTTTCGGGCCGTCACTGCCCAACTGGGACAACATGCGCTCCTGGCCCCGCTCGTCGGTTTGCTGGAACTCGGTCCACCACTGGCCCAGGCCTGGTTCGATCTCGCCGGCCGCTTCCCGCACCAGCAGGAAGTCGTAGGCGGCCCGGAACCGGGGGTGACTCATGGTGGCGAAGGCACGCTTGCCCTGGCGCCGCGGCAGGCGCATCTGCAGTTCCCAGATTTCTTTCATCGGACCGGAAAACCGCTTGGGAATCGAGGTGGCCTGGACCTGGCGGCCGATGACCTTGCCAATGGCGCCGTGCAGCGCTGGTTGCACCGGGTCGCCGTGATCCTGGCGCCGGCTCCACTCTGCCTGCAGCGCAGGCCAGAGCATGGCCGCAAACAGGAAGTACGGGGTGACCGATTTGCCCTGGGCGATGCGGGCATCGGTGTTGCGCAGGGCCTGGCGGATCAGCTCATCCGGTTCGCCATTGTCGATGGCCCGGACCGTTTCCGGAAACAGCGGCGCCAGCAGGTTGTAGTGGCGCAGCAAATCGTAGGTGGCTTCTCCCTGGCCAGCAGAGAACAGCTTCAGCACCTCATCGAACAGGCGCGCCGGCGGAATGTGGGTCAGCAACGGTGCCAGCTTCCGAATCGGCGCCTCGGTGTCGGCTTCGATGTCGAAATTGAGCTTGGCGGCGAAGCGAATGGCTCGGAGCATCCGAACCGGGTCTTCCCGATAGCGGGTTTCCGGATCGCCAATCAGTCGCAGCTGGCGATTTTTCAGATCCTCGATGCCGCCGGCGAAGTCGATGACTGTGAAGTCGCGAATGCAGTAGTACAGAGCGTTGACGGTGAAGTCCCGCCGCAGGGCGTCTTCTTCCTGGCTGCCGTAAACGTTGTCCCGCAACAGCAGGCCGTGCTCACTGGTCTTGCGATCGTCATCGGGGGCGTCGTCGTCGGCTTCGGTGGCGTTACCGCGAAAGGTGGTGACCTCGATCACTTCCCGGCCAAAGACCACGTGCACGATGCGAAAGCGCCGACCAATCAGCCGGGAGTTGCGGAACAGGTCGTGCACTTCCTCCGGTGTCGCGTTGGTGGCGATGTCGAAGTCCTTCGGCTTGCCGTCCAGCAGGATGTCACGCACGCCGCCGCCCACCAGATAGGCCTCGAAGCCGGCCTTGTTCAGGCGGTGCAGCACCTTCTTGGCAGGCTCGCTGATCATTGAGCGAGAGACATTGTGCTGGTCGCGGGGAACTTCCCGGCGCTGATAGCGGCGGTGTTTGGCCTTTCCGGCGCCAGGGAGGAAAGAGCGGAATTTTTCGACCGATTGCTCTACGAGCGAGGACAGTGTTTTAGGCATTGAAATCCGTGGTTGCGTTGAGCAAAAACCGAGAGTTTACCGGTTTGTGCAGGATTTGCCCATGTCTGGCCGGGCAGGTCGCCGGCGAATTTCGGTAGGCCAGATAATCAAAAGGCGGATCCGTTTGCACGAACCCGCCCTGAAAGCGTTGACGATCTGCATTGTTTTTGTTGTTGCCGGGATTTTTCTTAATTTTTCTACCCCACTGCAATTCCCCAAAATCGGGGGTCTCAGCAGTGCAAACGGAAAGCTTTGAATACACAGAGCAGTCAGGGACATCGGGTGAGTCAAGGGCAGGTGCAGTGCCGTCTGGAGGACGATTCTTCTCTACATCTACAACTCACACGTGCCGTGGGACCACTAAAAAGCAAAGTACCCAAAACACTCAGTTCGCTCTCGTTCTATCTTTGTTTTTGTTGGCGAACGTTTTCCTACAGCTTTTTGTTTTTGTTTTGGCGCTGTGTTGTCACGATTGTTTTTGTTGTCGTGCGCCCTAAAGATTGCAGTAGGTGTGCCAGTTTTCGAATTTGCTTTATTAACAGCAGGTTATGATTTTGCGATTTGTAAGTGTTACCCCGTACACGGTGAAAGTGTTACTGAGGTCTCGGTTCGTTGGAGGCAAGTGTTACCGGTAGGAACAGGGGGTAACAATTGAGTTCGGGTTCATTTATTGAAAGGAGAGACCGGGGCATCCGCCCCAGTCGAATCAGTTGCCGGAGCTTTTCTTGCGCGGAATGCCCAGGCGCTGACGCCGTTCCCACAGGGATTTTCGGCTGATACCCAGTTTCTGGGCCAATTCGGTTTCGCTCATGCGGTCCTGGTTCTCCAGCACGAAATGCTGGAAGTAGTCCTCCAGGGACAGGTCGTTGGAGGGGTCCAGCTCGGCGCTGCGGGTCTGCTCGTTGTTGCCCTCGACCAGGGTTTCCGGGATGTGGTCGTCAATGGCCTCGCTGTCCAGGTCCAGCAGGCCGGGGGTCACAACGTCGCCGTCGCACAGGATGGTGGCCCGTTCGATGGCGTTTTCCAGTTCCCGAACGTTGCCGGGCCAGCGGTGTCGCTCCAGTGCCCGCATGGCCTCAGGACTCAGGTTCAAGGCCGGCTTGCCCATTTTCTCGCCCTGACGCTTAAGGAACCGCCGCGCCAACCCGAGGATATCCGCCTGGCGTTCTCGCAGGGGCGGAATGCGGATCTGCATGACATTGAGCCGGTAGTACAAATCTTCCCGGAACTCGCCGGTGCGGGTCATGGCTTTCAGATTGCGGTGGGTGGCGGCAATCATCCGCACGTTCACGGTCCGGCTCTGGGTGGAGCCCACCTTACGGATTTCGCTTTCCTGCAGGACCCGGAGCAGGCGAGCCTGGGCTTCCGCCGGCAGTTCACCAATTTCATCCAGGAACAGGCTGCCACCGTCCGCCGCCTCGATCAGGCCGGTGCGGGCCGAAACCGCGCCGGTGAAGGCGCCTTTTTCATGGCCGAACAGTTCCGACTCGATCAGGCTCTCTGGAATGGCGGCGCAGTTCACCGAGATCAGCGGCTTGGCGGCGCGCGGGCTGAGCAGGTGCAGGGCTCGGGCGGCCAGTTCTTTACCGGTGCCAGACTCGCCCTGGATCAGCACCGTGGTTTCTGTGGGCGCTACCTTACGGATCAGGGTAAATACCCGCTGCATGGGCTCACATTGGCCAAACATGATGCTGGCGGGGTCGCTGTCTTCGGGGCTCGGGGTGGCGGCGCTGGCTTCCTGGTCGGAGCCGGGCGTGCGCCGACGGGCCAGAATTTTTTCCACCGCGGCCAGCATCTCGTCGTGGTCGAAGGGCTTGGCAATGTATTCCACCGCGCCCATTTTCATGGAGTCCACCGCCGAACGCAGGCTGGCGTAACTGGTCATGATCAGCACCGGGGTATTCGGGGCCCGGTTGATCAACTCCGTGCCCGGTGCGCCCGGCAGTCGGAGGTCGGAAATGATCAGGTCAAACTGCTCCGGTTCGAAATCCCGCTCGGCGTCCTCTACCGAGGCGGCGTCGGATACGGTGTATCCGGCGTGCTGCAGCAGCTTGCGCACCGCCGAGCGAATGATGTCTTCGTCTTCTACGATCAGAATGCGAGGCATAGAGGTTTATGACCTTTCGTTCTGGCTGGCGGTGAGGGCCCCAGTTTCCGACTCGTAGGCCGGGAGCCTCACGCGCACGCAGGTGCCGGTACCGGTGTCCGGGTCGACCGGGCTTTCCACCTGAATGTTGCCGTAATGTTCTTCCACGATACTGTACACCAGCGACAGGCCCAGGCCGGTGCCCTGGTTCGGAGCCTTGGTGGTGTAAAACGGTTCAAAGATATGGTCAAGCTGGTCCGCCGGAATGCCGGTGCCCTCATCGACGACCTCGATGATAGCGGAGTAGCCGTCGCCGTTTCCACTGATCCGCACAGTGCCACCGGTGGGGGAGGCGTCCCGGGCGTTGGCCATCAGGTTGATGAACACCTGCACCAGGCGCTGTTCATCACCGAGCACCCGCAGGTTGGGCGGGCACTCATTCACGAAATTGACCCCCATGCCCTTGTCACTCAGTGACAGCAGGTTGATCGACTCGTCGACGCAACGGTACAGGGTGACCGGTTCGTACCGGTAGGCCTGGGCGTGGTTGCCGGTGCGGGCAAAGTTCATCAGGGATTGCAGGATGGCAGAGATGCGCCGGGTCTGTTGCTGGATCTGGTCCGCCGTATCCAGGATGTCGGGGTTGTCGGTTTCCAGCTTCAGGTTCTGGGCCAGCGAGGAGATGCCGGTGACCGGGTTGCCGATTTCGTGGGCCACCCCCGCTGCCAGTCTGCCCACTGAGGCCAGACGCTCGCTGTGCATGAGTTCGTCTTCCAGCAGCCGGGTTTCGGTCTGGTCTTCCACCAGGATGATGCTGCCACCCTCCGGGTGGTCCGGTCCGCTGAGGGCCGCCTTGTGCAGGTTCAGCCAGTGGGGCTTGCCGCGTAAATCGAGCCGGTGTTTGTACCGGTGCAGGTCGTCGCCCCGATTGAAGTCGTCCAGCAGGATGTGCCAGTGCTCGGGCAGTGCCAACAGGCGGGCGCCCACCACGTCGTCGGCGGTGATGCCGGTCAGGCTCTCCATGGCCGTGTTCCACATCAGGATCTCGCCATCCTCGCCCACCGAACAGGCCGGAATGGGCAGGTTTTGCAGCGTCTGGCGGTAGTGTCGGCGCAGGTTGTCCAGCTCCCCCGCCAGGCCGGTAAGCTGGTTCTGATACTCGCCCAGCGCCCGTTCCACGTAACGAATGTCCTGGCCGGTTCCGCCCCGGGTCAGGGGCTTGAAGCCCAGGTGCCGCTTGACCATGTCCCGGGCCACTGAGGGGCCGAGCAGGCCAGACAGATTGACCTCCACCTGGTCCCGCAGGCGGCGCAACTGGTAGGGGCGGTACTCCACGTTGGGCAGCTTCAGTTGCGCCAGCGCCCTTTCCACCTCCCGCTTGGCGACGCCCCGGCCCAGGGGCTCAGCCAGTTGCTTGGCAAATTCCGTGGACGAGGCTGCCAGCAGTTCCCGGCGCTGGGGTCGGGACAGGGCGCCCAGGGAGCAGGCCTGGGCGGCGCTGTTTTCTTCGTTGCTGCTGGTGCTGACCATGGAGATCAGGGCGAACACCGCAACGTTGGCGGTCAGGCTGACGAAGGTGAAGATGTGCCAGTTACTGTAGTCCGGCACCAGGGGCGCATCGAACAGCGCAAGCAGGTTCACGGTGTGGGAGAACGGCAGCACCAGGGTGACCACCCAGATGGCCAGGCCGGCCAGCAGGCCGGCGATCAGGCCCCGGCGGTTGCCCTCCGGCCAGTAGATCACGCCCAGGGCGCCGGGCAGCAGTTGCAGCACCCCGGACAGGGAAATGACGCCGAGGATCGAGAGGTCCAGATTCTTGCCCAGGGTTTCGTGAAACAACAGTGCCGCCAGAAGGATGCCGGCGATCAGCAGTCGCTTCACGCCCTGCAGCCAGCTGTAGATGTCGCCCTGCTCGCGCGGGGTTTTCAGGGGCAGGACCACGTGGTTCAGCACCATGCCGGCCAGGGCCAGGGTGCTGACGATCATCAGGCCGCTGGCGGCGGACAGGCCGGCAATGTACATCAGCAGGGTCAGGCCCGGGTTGCCCAGGGCCTGGGCCACGCCGATGCTGAAGAAGCTGGGGCCGGTAGTGACCGCCAGTGCCTGGCCACCCCAGAGGATCAGCGGCACCGGCAAGCCTAATAGCAGCAGGTACAGGGGCAGGCCCCAGCTGGCCTTGGCCAGGGCTTTCGGTGACGGGTTCTCGCTGAAGGTCATGTGATACATGTGCGGCAGCACCAGGGCGCCGGCGAACGACATCAGCATCAGCGCGCGCCAGCTGCCGTCGTCCACACTCAGGGTCATGGTGGTAGCGGGTGAGCGGTTGCTCACCAGCCAGTCGTCCAGCCCGGCCATGCCGCCGAATACGCCAAACAGGATGACCCCTCCCAGCACCAGCAGTGCCACCAGCTTGATCAATGAGTCAAAGGCGATGGCCAGTACCAGGCCCTGGTGGCTGTCCGAGCTCTGGTCCCGGCGGGCGCCAAACAGCATGGCGAACAGCACCACGATGACACTGAACATCACGCTGATCAGTTGGGGCGAGGTGTCCGGCGCCAGGATGCTGGCGGAGGTGGTGACTGCCTGAATCTGCATGCTGAGCAAGGCCAGGATGGCACCCCCGGAGCACAGGGTCACCAGGGTGCCGGCCCACTGGCTGCGGTAGCGGTAGGCAAACAAGTCCGCCAGGGAGGTCAGCTGGTAGGCCCGGCCTATGCGCAGCACCGGGTTGAGCAGCACCGGCGCCAGCAAAAAGGCGCCACTGATGCCCAGGTAATAGGCGAGAAAGCCGTAGCCGGTTTCCGCGGCCACACCAACAGCGGCGTACACCGCCCAGATGCCCGCGTACACCCCCAGGCTCAGGGTGTAGATCACCGGGTGGCGCACCCAGTGCCGGGGCAGAAAGCCCTTTTCGGTGACCCAGGCAATGGCAAACAGGACGATCAGATAAAGCAGGCTGGCGATCAGCAGGCCGGGGGCGTTAAAACTCATTGGGATCCCGTCGCCATTCCAGCCAGAAGCCGATAGCAATCAGGCCGGCCCAGATCAGATAGGGGCTGTACCAGGCGTTGCCGGGGGAGGTCCACCAGTCGAGGATATTTGGGGAAAAAATATAGATGGCCAGGACCAACAGGAAGACCAGACGGTAGATATACATCAGGCATGCTATCCGCGCTGAAGTTTGTGTACCGTTTTATAACACGGCGCTCACCTGGATGTCAGGTGAATGGCCTCCCGGCGCCAGTGTTGCACGCCCCAATCGAGAATCGCTTCCACCGAGGCGCCGGCCAGGGTCTCGGCCGGTTGTTGTCCGAGTGCCGCCAGGGCCTGGCGCAGGTTGTCGGCGGGGCGGTCGTCGTCCAGGGCCGGGGCGTGGCTTTGCTTGCTGAGCTTCTGGCCCTGCTCGTTAACGATCACCGGTACGTGCAACCAGCGCGGTGGCTGGGCACCCAGGGCCCGGTAGATCTGGGTTTGCTGGGCGGTCATCTCCAGCAGGTCTGAGCCCCGGACCACATCGGTGATGCCCTGGTCGATGTCGTCCACCACCACCGCCAGCTGGTAGGCGTAGAAGCCTTCCTTACGCAAAATCACCGGGTCGTCCAGTTCGGCGCGTACGGTCTGCAGCTGGGCCCCGAGCAGCAGATCCTGCCACTGGTTCTGTTCGTCGGTGAGGGCAAAACGGACCGCCGATGGCCGGTCGGTCGGGCGATCCGGATGATTGCGACAGTCGTGGGGGTGGCGACCGCCGTGCTGCTGCAGTTCCTTGCGGGAGCAGGCGCAGCGGTAGGCCAGCCCCTGTCGCAGCAGGTCATCGATGGCGGCCTGATAGGCGTCGTGACGCTTGGACTGGAATCGCACCGGTTCGTCGGAAAACAGGCCGTGGGCCTCGAGGCTATTCAGGATCTGGCCGGTGGCTTCAACCGGTTCCCGTAGCGGGTCCAGGTCCTCAATGCGAACCAGCCATTGGCCGTGATGGCTGCGGGCTTCCAGATAACTGGCCAGGGCAGCGACCAGGGAACCAAAATGCAGGGGACCGGTGGGCGACGGCGCGAACCGACCGCGGTAGACGGATAGGGTCATGGTTGCTCAGGCAGCCGGCGCTCGGGGTACCCGGGGCCGGCTGCTGCAGGGGTAGGCCGGCTCAGATGCCGGTCTGGCGCTCGCGGATTTCCGCCAGAGTCTTGCAGTCGATGCACAAAGTGGCGGTTGGCCGTGCCTCGAGACGGCGGATGCCAATTTCAACACCGCACTGATCGCAGAAGCCGTAATCGTCCTTGTCGATGCGGTCGATGGTCTGGTCAATCTTCTTGATCAGCTTGCGCTCGCGATCGCGGGTTCGCAGCTCCAGGCTGAATTCCTCTTCCTGGGTTGCGCGATCACTGGGATCGGCGTAGTTTGCTGCGTCCTCTTGCATGTGGTGCATAGTGCGGTCCACTTCTTCCATCAGCTCCTGTTTCCATTGCAGCAGCAGATTTTTGAAGTGCTCCAGCATGTCAGCACTCATGTATTCTTCACCCTTTTTCATTTCGTAAGGGGTGAAGTTAGTAAAACGTTCGCGTGGTTGTTCTGCAGTGTTTGCCATTGAACCCGGCCTCTTGTTTGTACTTCACAAGAACGCTTTGCTCCCCGCCGCGTGAGCCCCCGTGGCTGAGCGGTTTAACCCTGGATGAAGCATTCGTCCTGAAACGGGAATTTGCGGAAAATAGCAGATAAGTCACGGGGGTGCCAGCCTTGTGATACCGACTTTTGAATGGAGGCCACATGAACTTTCCAGAACCCCTGGTCGAGGGGCGGCTGATTCGCCGCTACAAACGCTTCCTGGCGGATGTGCGCCTGGGTGATGGCAGCGAGGTGACTGCCCACTGCCCGAACACCGGTTCCATGCTGGGCTGCCAGCCGGACGACGCCCGGGTCTGGCTGAGCCGCAGCGACAACCCCAAGCGCAAATTGGCCTACACCTGGGAGTTGGTGGAGACGGCCCCGGGCATGCTCGCCTGCATCAACACCGCTCGCCCCAATGC
>JBPEXK010000410.1:0-17434 GCA_052031745.1 Marinobacter sp.
GGGCCAACCACCGCGCGGCGTGGGGGTTGTGGCCGACGTCCACGACAATGTCGGGCCGGGTGCACATGCGCTCAAACCGTCCAGGCACCTTGAGTTGCCGCAGCGTCTGTTCAATCTGATCGACCTCAAGGCTTGGCTCCAAGGTCGAGACCGCCACCACCGCAGCCGCGGCACTGGACACCGGCAAGGGGCCAGACGGCAGATTGAACCTACGGCTCCTATACTCCAAGGCTACTCCGGCGCCGGGCATCTCAGTTTCCATATCCACCAGCTGGTAGTCCCGCTCCACAAGGGCGAGATCGACTTTCTGGGCCGACGCCTGTTGCAACACCGACCTGGGCGGGTCGGTGTCGGCACACACGGCCGGGATACCCGGACGCAGGATGCCGGCTTTCTCGAATCCGATTTGCTCCCGGTTGTCGCCCAGGAAGGCCACGTGATCAATATCGATGGACGTGAGGATGGCCAGGTCGGGATCCATGACATTGACCGCATCCAAACGACCGCCCAGCCCTACCTCGAGCAGCCAGTCCTGGACGCCGGCTTCGGCCAGCGCGACGAACGCCGCCAGGGTGCCAAACTCGAAATAGGTCAGCGACACGCCGCGACGAGCCGACTCCACCCGCTCAAAGGCGGCGACCAGGGCAGCATCGTCAATGATCCGGCCATTCAGACGAATGCGTTCGTTGTAAGTTTCCAGGTGCGGCGAGGTGTAGGCGCCGGTGGTCCGGCCTGCGCTCTGCAGCAGGGCTTCCAGGCTGGCAACCGCACTGCCCTTACCGTTGGTGCCGGCGACGGTGATGATGCGCCCCGGGGGCTTGCGTGGAAATAACCGACGCAGAACCACCAGCACGCGGTCCAGGCCTAGATCAATTTCGGTGGGATGGAGGGCTTCCAGAAAGGCTAACCACCGTTCGACGGTGGCACCAGCCCCCGGCGCAGCCGGGGGCGTGGCATTGGCGTTACTCGGCGGGGGCATCTGCTTCGGGCTTTTCCGTCACTTCGAATTCGATGGGGTCTTCAGTCCCCGGACGCTCGTGTCCGGTAAACTTCGCCAGCACGTGCGCGATCCGCTCCCGCATCTGGTGCCGGTGCAGAATCATGTCGATGGCCCCGTGCTCCAGCAGGAATTCACTACGCTGGAAGCCTTCCGGCAGCTTCTCACGCACGGTCTGTTCGATCACTCGAGGACCGGCAAAACCAATCAGTGCATTCGGCTCGGCGATGTTGAGATCCCCCAGCATAGCCAGACTCGCGGAGACGCCACCAAACACCGGATCAGTCATGACCGAGATATAGGGAATGCCCTCCTGCTTCATGCGCTCAAGCACGGCCGCGGTTTTGGACATCTGCATCAGCGACAGGATCGCCTCCTGCATGCGTGCGCCACCACTGGCAGAGAAGCAAACCAGCGGAATCCGCTCTTCAAGGGCGACGTTTGCGGCTTGGACGAATTTCTCGCCAACCACCTGGCCCATGGAGCCACCCAGGAAATTGAACTCGAAGGCGCAAGCGACCAAGGGTACGCCCAGGGTCGTGCCCTTCATCGCCACCAGGGCGTCTTTCTCACCCGTGGCTTTCTGGGCACTGGACAGGCGATCTTTATAGCGCTTGCTGTCCTTGAACTTCAGGCGATCCCAGGGTTCCAGCTCAGCCGCAATCTCCTGTCGGCCCTCTGGATCCAGGAACACGTCCAGGCGACGACGGGCGTGGACCCGGAGATGATGATTGCATTTGGGGCAGACATCGAGATTCTTCTCAAGCTCGGGCTTGTACAGGAACGCCCCGCACTTCGGGCATTTTTTCCAGAGCCCTTCCGGCACGCCGGTCCTTTGCTTGGATTCCGAGCGGATCTTGCTCGGCATGATCTTGTCCAGCCAGTTACTCATGATTTCATCCTGTCCTTTGATGCCGGTCGGCCTGGGCTTCAGGAACTCAGGCCGTCCAAAGCCTCACGCATCGGGTGGAGCAGATCCGTCAGCGCCTGTTTGAGCTTGACGGTATCTGCCTGGTTTCTGGCTATTGTATCCACCAGGACGCTGCCAACAATTACACCATCGGATACCCGACCAACGGCTGCGGCGGTCTCCGCGTCCCGAATACCAAAACCAACACCGACTGGCAGAGCAGTCAGCTTGTGAATGTGGTCCACCCGCTGGGCTACCTCCTCCACGTTGATTTTCGAGGCGCCGGTAACGCCCTTGAATGAAACATAGTACACATAACCGGATGAGTGCTCGCTAATCGCCCGGATACGGTCGTCCGTGGTGGTCGGCGACAACAGGAAGATGGCATCCAGGTTGCGCTCGGTGAACAGGGGCGCTACGTCATCCGCCTCTTCCGGTGGCAGGTCGACGGTCAGGATGCCGTCAACACCGGCGTCCACAGCGGCGTCCGCAAACACCTCGTAACCCATGGCTTCCATGGGGTTGAGGTAACCCATCAGTACCACGGGAGTCTCGCTGTCCCTGGTCCGGAATTCCTTGACCATAGCCATCACCTGGCGCAGAGAGGTTCCATGCTTAAGGGACCGCTCGCACGCCAGCTGAATGACCGGGCCATCCGCCATTGGATCGGAAAATGGCACCCCAAGCTCAAGGATATCGGCGCCAGCCTTCACCAACGTGTGCATCAACTCGACGGTGACATCCGGGTGCGGGTCACCGGCGGTGATGTAGGGAATAAGCGCTTTACGCCCTTGTCCTTTGAGGGCCGTAAGAACCCTTTCGATTCGGCTCATGCCTGCTCCTATTTGAACCTTAGACCTCGATACCTTCGAGCTTGGCTACGGTGTTGATGTCTTTGTCGCCGCGGCCAGAGACGTTGACCACTACGGTCTGATCTTTATCCATGGTCGCGGCCAGCTTGATGGCGTAAGCCACGGCGTGGGCGGTTTCCAGCGCCGGCATGATGCCCTCGACCCGAGTCAGCTTGCGGAACCCTTCCATGGCCTCGTCATCAGTCACGGACACGTAGTTGGCCCGACCAATATCCTTCAACCAGCTGTGCTCAGGACCAACCCCGGGGTAATCCAGGCCCGCGCTGACCGAATGGGTGCCAGCGATCTGGCCGTTTTCATCTTCCATCAGGTAGGTCCGATTGCCGTGCAGCACACCCGGCCGACCGGCACACAGCGGCGCCGCGTGCTTACCGGTCTCGATGCCTAGACCACCGGCCTCAACCCCGTAGAGCTGAACCGACTCATCGCCCAGGAATGGGTAGAACATACCAATGGCATTGGAGCCGCCACCGACACAGGCGACCAGGGCGTCTGGCAGCTTACCGGTCTTCTCCAGCGCCTGGCGACGGGTTTCACGCCCGATCACCGACTGGAAGTCGCGCACCAACATCGGATAGGGGTGCGGACCGGCAACGGTACCGATGATGTAGAAAGTTTCGTCAACGTAAGACACCCAGTCACGCATAGCGTCGTTCATGGCGTCTTTGAGGGTGCGGGTGCCGCTCTCAACCGGGTGCACGGTCGCACCGAGCAGCTTCATCCGAAACACGTTCAGAGACTGGCGCTGGACATCCTCCGCGCCCATGAACACGTGGCACTCCAGGCCCAGACGCGCGCACACAGTAGCGGTGGCGACGCCGTGTTGACCGGCACCGGTTTCAGCGATGATCCGCTTCTTGCCCAGAAAGCTGGCAAGCAGCGCCTGACCGATGGTGTTGTTCACCTTATGGGCACCGGTGTGACAGAGGTCCTCACGCTTCAACCAGATCTGCGCGCCGCCGGTTTCCCGGGTCAGACGCTCGGCGAAATACAGCGGTGTTGGTCGACCCACGTAATCTGCCAGTTCCTGGTCAAACCTGGCCTGGAATTCAGGGTCGTTTTTCAGCTGCTTGTACTGCTTCTCGAGCGTCATCAGGGAATCCATCAACGTCTCGGAAACAAAGCGGCCGCCGAAGGCGCCAAAGTGGCCCCGTTCGTCAGGCAGCGCACTCAGCATTTCTTCAGTCAATTTCTCAGACACGGTGAACCTCGTTAATAAAATCGGAAATTTTTTCGCTGTCCTTGATGCCCTTACTGCATTCCACACCGCCGCTCACATCGACAGCCCAGGGTTTCACCTGCTCCACGGCGCGAAATACGTTATCAGAAGACAAACCACCGGCCAATATAAGCGGCAGTGGTCGCTCCGCAGGGATCAGCTCCCAGTTGAAAGATTTGCCCGTTCCCCCATAGCGCACCGGGTCCCAGGCGTCCACAAGCAGACCAGCGGCCCGATGGTAATCGGCAAAGGCCTTAACGACCTGCTCCCTGCTCTGCACTCTGATGGCTTTGATCCAGCGCCGCTGAAACTGATCGCAGAAGTCGGGACTTTCATCCCCGTGGAACTGCAGCAAATCCAACGGCACCACGTCCAGGACGCTCTGGACCTCTTCCGCCGTGGGGTTCACAAACAACCCGACCACGGAAACAAAGGCAGGCACTCGCTCGGTTAACGCGAGAGCCTGCTCAATGGTGATGGCCCGCGGGCTCGGGCCATAGAACACCAGGCCAAGGGCATCCGCGCCGGCCTGCACCGCCGCTGCCACGTCCTGAGGGCGGGTCAGGCCACAGATTTTAACGCGCGCGCTCATACAGACTGCACCGGCTGCTTCGGGTGAATGTGGGTTGGCTGAATAGGCTCATTGTCCGCTCTGCTGAACCAGGGCCTGAGAAAACCCGGGCCGCACTCTGCCTGGGGAATACCAAAGTGATCGGGATACCCGACATCGACCAGATACAGGCCGTGGGGCGGCGCGGTGACGCCGGCAAGGGTTCGGTCCTTCTCCCCGAGGATTTCACTGATCCAGTGCACGGATTGTTGCCCTGAGCCAACCGCCATCAAGGCTCCAGCGATATTCCGCACCATATGGTGCAGAAAGGCGTTTGCCTGCACATCTATTACGACAAAATTGCCCTTGCGGGTTACCGCGATCCGCTCCAGGTAGCGTACCGGGGTGCGTGATTGACAGCCCGCCGCCCGGAATGAGGAAAAATCGTGCTCACCGACGAGGGCCTGGGCAGCTTGATGCATACGATCGGCATCCAGAGGCCGGAAGGTCCAACTGACCTGACCACGCTGGATGCCCGGACGCACCGGGTGGTTATAGATCACGTACCGGTAGCGGCGATACACCGCCGAGAATCGGGCGTGAAAGTCGCCACTACCGTTCCCAGCCCAGTGCACCGAGATGTCAGCGGGCAAGGCGGTATTGATGCCCATCACCCAGGAACGCAGGTTACGGATTGACGAAGTTTCGAAATGGGCTATCTGGTAACTGGCGTGCACCCCTGCGTCCGTGCGGCCAGCACAGACCAGCTCAACCGGATGATTGGCCACTTTCGCGACGGCCACTGACAGGTCGGCTTCCACCGAACGGACACCGGATTTCTGCAACTGCCAGCCGTGAAAATCCCGGCCGTCGTATTCGAACGCCAGCGCAACGCGACCGTTGCCAATTTCATTGTCCGTCGTCAGTGGTTGAGATTCGAGAAACAAGCGTGCATCCAAAAGCTGTCGTACAAAAATAAAGCGCCGGCGAGTGTCGGAACCTTACCGACCGCCGGCGCTTTTACCTAGATGGCTTGATTATAACGAATCAGGACAAATTTTTAAGAAGATCCTGAGCTTCGCCCTTTTGATCATCGGTCCCTTCGAGCGCAACTTCCTCCAGAATGTCGCGGGCGCCATCGCTGTCACCCATCTCGATGTAGGCACGAGCCAGATCCAGCTTGGTCGCCGCCTCGTCGGTACCGGCGAGGAAGTCAAAATCGTCTTCGTCACCGAGATCGTTTTCATCAATATCGACGGTTTCGGGCGTCGCGCCCTGGTCAGCAACGGTGTCGGATGCAACGGGAAGATCTTCCTCCCCTTCCACTTCCGAGGTCGCTGCGGGCTCGGCAGGCTCCTCGAAGCTCGCCAGCTCGTCCAGGTCTTCCAGCTCTTCAGTGCCGGCGACTTCTTCCTCTGGATTAGCTGCGTCAGCCTCGCCCAGCACGTCGCCCTCGGCCAGGGTGTCGTCCAGGTTCAGGTCGTCGTCCAGGGCCGGTGCCTCTTCACTCGCTTGATTCGAAGAGTCAGCGGAATCCGAGAACTCTTCCATCAGTGCGAGGTCCTCGTCCGATACGTCCAGCTCCAGGTCGTCCAGGGAAGACTCTTCCATTTCTTCACCGCCCAACTCGTCTTCGCCGGCAACTTTGTCCAGCTCCGCATCGAGCTCGTCGAGGAAGGACTCGTCCAGGGAATCGACGTCTGCCTCCGAAGCACTGGCTTTGCCCTCGGCCGGAGCCTCCACCTCGTCAGATTCCGCCAGTTCCGGCTCCGACTGCTCGTCCAGACTTGCGTCCAGTTCAAGGTCCAGATCCAGATCGTCAGCGTCCGGCGCCTGCTCGGAAGTCGCGTGATCTTCGGTGTCCAGGTCAATTTCCAGGGCAGAGTAATCCTGATCGCCCTCGAGGCTGACTTCCGCGGATTCGTCGATTGATTCCGCAGTCTCTTCTTCGGAATCCAGGGAAAGGCCGGACAGATCGTACTCGATCAGACCATCGTCCTTTTCGGACTCGGCCTCTTCCGCCAGAGCCTCCGACTCGGTCTCTGCAGATTCCTCGCTCGCGGATTCCTCAACGCTGCTGGTTGCAGTGTCTTCGGCCGCTTCGATGTCATTGAGGTCGAAGTTGGCGAAATCGGAATCCAGCTCGGCAAACTCGTCCTCGACCTGCTCTTCCTGCTGCGAGTCGTACTGATCGGCCAGCAGCTCATCGGACAACTGCATTTCTTCGCTTTCGGCTTCCGGCTTGACCGGCTGCTCCTCCTCAGCGGGGCTGGGAGCGAAGGAGTCGGAGCGCAACTGGGATTCCAGATCGTCGATGCTCGGCATCGCCTCAGCTTCGTCGAGCTGGGTGCGCAATTCGGTCGCCGCCGCCATGGCCTCGTCATCGTTGAGCGCGGCGATTTCGCCAAACTGCTTATCGAAAGACTCACGGTCCTGACTGTCAGCGTACACGCTCAACAGCTTCAGACGCAGGTCGGTACGGCTTGGCTCACGAGAGATGGCCGTTTCCAGAGTCTGGGCTGCCTGATCGTGACGACCGTAAGCGATGTAGGTATCAGCTTCCTCCAGCGGGTTGCCGCCAGCAGCCTCCTCCGGTTCCTCGTCGTCCAGGCTCAGCTGGAAGGAATCGGTCTCACCCTCGCTCTCGGATTCGCTGTTAAGCTGCTCGTAGAAAGCCTTTTCCCGGTTGGCGTTGCGACGGGCCAGCAGAAGCAACAACAGCAGCAACAGAATTAGGCCGCCACCGAGCGCAACCTGATAAATCACGTTGCTGGTGATGGAATCAAACAGGTTACCCAACAGGCCCTTGTCAGCAGCTGGCTGCTGGCTGGCTGGCTGAGAGGTCTGGGGCGCTGTTTCTGGTGCCGTGGTGGCGGCTGGCTCGCTCGCAGTCTCCTGATCCGCCGGTGCAGATTCAGCGCTGGCCAGCTCGGCCTCGGCGGCCGGCTCCTGGGCGGCCTGGTCCGCAGTCGCCGGCTCAGCAGCTACGCTGACCTCTTGCTCCTGCGCTGCGGCCTCATCGGCTTCGGCTGATTCCGGGCTATCCGCTGCAATTTCGCCGCCAGGCGTGCTCTCGGCGCCTGCTTCAGCGGTCTCCTCTACGCCCGCTTCTGCGGCAGTCAGGTTTTCACCTTCGGACTCGAAGTCCGCAACTTCCGGGGCGTTCTCAACTTGCTGGGCACTCTCAGCTTGCTGCGCAGTCTCAGCCTCTGGCGCGGGTTCAGCCGGCGCAGGCTCAGAACTGGCCTGGTCTTCCCCAGCCATCTGCTGCATTTCTGCCAGCTGACTGTTTTTAAGCTCCAGCAACCGCTGCAGAGTCTCTACCTGCTCCTGCAGGTCATCTACGCGGCTATTGAGTTCCTCGTTTTCGCGGCGGGCGCTTTCCAGCTGTTCCATCGCAACCGCACTGCCGGCATCAGCACCGCCAGCAAGCTGACCATCACCACCGGCGGAACCGCCTTCGGAGGTCTCTCGGCTGTCGCTGTCGGCAACCAGCAGTTTGAGTTCATCACCACCGGCGGCGGCCTGCTCAGGCGCGGGCCGAGGTTGGCTGGCCGCGGTCGCATCTACAGTACGCTTGGGAGACTGGAAATCGCTATTCTGCTGGCTGACCGCACGTGTCGCCTCGGCGCGGGTGCGAGACTGGATCTGGTCAAGGGTCGGAACCCGGAGGATCTCACCTCGCTTCAGGCGGTTGATATTCCCGCCAATGAAGGCGTCAGGGTTGAGGTCCTGAATGGCCAACATGACTTGCTGCATGGTGACCGAATCGTTCGGTTTCACCCGGGAAGCGATGGTCCAAAGGGTGTCGGACGAAGTGGTTGGTCCGAGCGTGTTGCCCTGGAATCCGCGGCTCAGTGACTGTTGCGCTTCCGCTTGGCGGCGGACCGATTCCTGGCTGCGGGCCGGGGCCTGCTGGCGCTGGGGCGCAGTTGCGGCAGGGGCACTGACCTGTTCCTGGACGCCGGAATCTTCGGCGTAAACGGGTGGATCTACCAGAACCGCGTATTCCCGCATGAGCCGACCGCTTGGCCAGGTCAGCTCAAGCAGGAAATTCAAATAGGGTTCGCGCAGTGGTTCTCTGGACGACACATTGACCGCCAGCGAGCCATCGTTTTGGGTAACAACCTGGAACCTGAGCTTACTCAGAAACTGGTTGCGGCTGAGTCCTACCCTCTCGTAGGCGTTCTCGGGTGCGATGTTAACGAACACATCACCCGGATTCACACCCCGGCTTTGAGGCAGATTGATCTCTGCATCCAAAGGCTCGTTCAGGTAAGACTGAAGTTCAATTTCTCCCAGCCCCAGGGCGTGTGCCACGCTGGAGCCAAGCCCTCCCGCCAGAGCCAGGGCAACCGCAAGCTTGCGTACCTTCATGCTTTTTCCTTTCCAGTCTCCGTTATTCGTTACTGCTTTAAACACAGAATCGGACGAGGTTGGATGACTTCCGTCTGGACAATTCTAGTTATTGTGTCGAGTTATTATCGTTTGGTCCGGCAAGTATTGTTGATAACACCCCTTTTATCAATCAATCAGCCGCATTCCTTGTGCCATTTTGTTACCAATCGTGCGGAACTCCCTAGCATTCCTCAAAATAACAGGGGCGAAGGCTGAAATCAGCCTTCGCCCCCTTTTCGGCTTTCGGAAACCGGACACAGTTGGCATTAATTGCCTCTGCGTAACATTTCTTAACGCTCCTGCAGGATCCGCAGCATGCGGCGCAGGGGCTCCGCGGCACCCCACAGCAGCTGATCGCCCACCGTAAAGGCCGAGATGTATTCCGGCCCCATGGCGAGTTTCCGGATCCGGCCGATCGGAACGCTCAGGGTTCCGGTAACCTTCGCGGGTGTCAGCTCTTCCATCGTGGCGTCACGATCGTTGGGGATGACCTTCACCCAATCGTTGGCCTTGGCCAGAATGGCCTCGATTTCCGACACCGGCAGATCCTTCTTGAGCTTGATGGTCAGCGCCTGACTGTGAGAGCGCATGGCGCCGATCCGCACGCAGATGCCATCGATGGGAATCGGATTGTCGCTGCGACCAAGGATCTTGTTGGTCTCAACGCCCGCCTTCCACTCTTCCTTGCTCATGCCGTTCTCGAGCTGCTTGTCGATGAACGGAATCAAGCTGCCTGCCAGCGGCACACCAAAATGCTCGGTCGGGAAATCACCGGAGCGCATGGTGTCGGTGACCTTGCGATCAATTTCGAGAATCGCGGACGATGGGTCGTCCAGCTCGGACTTGACGCTGCCGTGCAGTTCGCCCATCTGATTCAGCAGTTCCCGCATGTTCTGGGCACCGGAACCGGACGCCGCCTGGTAGGTCATCGGGGATACCCACTCGATCAGGTCCTGCTCCAGCAGACCACCCAGGGCCAGCATCATCAGGCTGACGGTGCAGTTGCCGCCGATGTAATCCTTGACGCCTTTTTCCAGGGCCTCGTCGATTACATTACGATTGACCGGATCCAGCACAATCACTGAATGATCAGCCATGCGCAGGGACGAAGCGGCATCAATCCAGTAGCCCTGCCAACCGGCGTCGCGCAGCTTCTGGTATACCGCATTGGTGTAATCCCCGCCCTGACACGTCACGATGACATCGAGGGATTTCAGGGTATCGATATCAAACGCGTCCTGAAGAGGAGGCACCCCTTCCTTGCCAACGTCCGGAGCCGGTTTTCCAGTCTGGGACGTGGAAAAAAACACCGGCTCAATATCGGCGAAATCATTTTCGTCACGCATGCGCTGCATGAGGACCGAGCCCACCATGCCGCGCCAACCTACAAGTCCAACTCGCTTCATGTGCGACCTTTGAACCTCTTTTATGCCCGCCCCTGGCCTGTTTCGCTGGCCGGGACAGGATGGGTGATCCCGCGGCAACCGCATCGTGGTGCCGTCGGGTCTGAAAGTGAAATCGGGCCAGGCGCCTGTTTACAGGGCAGCCAGTACGGCTTCACCCATTTCTCGGGTGGAAACCCGTTTGCCATCATCGGACATGATGTCGGCTGTCCGCAGGCCCTGATCCAGCACCTTGCTGACCGCTGCCTCAATGGCTTCCGCCGCCTCTTCCTCGCCCAGACTGTAACGCAGAAGCATTGCAGCACTGAGGATGGTAGCCAGCGGGTTGGCAACTCCCTGGCCGGCAATGTCCGGCGCCGAACCGTGACAAGGCTCGTACATGCCTTGCTTGTCAGAGTTCAGGGACGCGGACGGCAGCATGCCAATAGAACCGGTCAGCATGGCGGCTTCGTCAGAAAGAATATCACCAAACATGTTGCCAGTCACAATCACGTCGAACTGCTTCGGCGCCTTGACCAGCTGCATGGCGGCGTTGTCGACGTACATGTGCGAGAGTTCGACATCCGGGTACTCACGGCGCAGGTCGTTCATGATTTCCCGCCACAGCACGGTGACTTCAAGCACGTTGGCCTTGTCCACGGAACACAGCTTCTTACCGCGCTGCTGAGCAGCCTCGAAGGCCACGCGACCAATTCGACGGATTTCGGATTCGGTGTAGGCGTAGGTGTTGTAACCTTGACGCTCGCCACTCTCCAGCTCACGCACGCCCCGGGGTTGACCGAAGTAAATACCGCCGGTCAGCTCCCGAACAATCAGGATATCCAGGCCGGATACCACCTCAGGCTTGAGCGAGGATGCCGAGGCCAGCTGCGGATACAGAATGGCTGGACGCAGGTTGGCGAACAGCTCGAGATTCGAGCGCAGCCCCAGCAACCCCTTCTCCGGGCGTTTGGCCATCGGCAGGCTGTCCCACTTCGGACCGCCGACCGCACCCAGCAGAATGGCATCGGCCTTGCGGGCCAACGCCAGGGTTTCCTCCGGCAGCGGAGAATCGGTGGCATCTATGGCGGCGCCACCCACCAGCGCCGACTCGAAGCTGAGCCCCAGATCGAATTTCTCGTTTACCTTCCTGAGCACCTGCTCCGCTTCGGCAACAATTTCAGGGCCAATGCCATCACCCGGCAACATCAAAACGTTTCTGGACATAATCCTATCCTGTATCCAATGACTTCAGAGGCTGTGAATCAGTTTCCGGCGTTAAACAGCCAGGGCGCGGTCTGTCGGCGCTTTTCCTCGTAGGCTTTGATTTCGTCGGCGCCCTCGAGGGTCACGCCAATGTCGTCAAGTCCATTGAGCAGGCAGTGCCGACGGAAATCGTCGACCTCAAAGCCGAATGCTTCGCCACCGGGCGTGGTCACGGTTTTCGCTTCCAGGTCCACGGCCAGTTGGTAACCTTCCTGGGCTTCTGCCTCACTGAAAAGCTGATCAACGGTATTGTCTGCTAAAACAATCGGTAACAGCCCATTCTTAAAGCAGTTGTTGTAAAAGATATCGGCAAAGCTCGGCGCAATGATGACCCGGAAACCGTAGTCCTCCAAGGCCCAGGGCGCGTGCTCCCGACTGGAACCGCAGCCAAAGTTGGCCCGGGCCAGCAGCACGCTGGCGTTCTTGTAGCGCTCCTGGTTGAGCACGAAATCCGGATTGATCGGACGCTGGGAGCAGTCCTGATCCGGCTTGCCCTCGTCCAGGTAGCGGAGTTCATCGAACAGGTTCGGACCGAAGCCGGTGCGCTTGATCGACTTCAGGAACTGCTTGGGAATGATCATGTCGGTGTCGACATTGGACCGGTCCATGGGGGCCACCAGGCCTTGGTGTTGCGTGAATGCGCGCATGGTAAATCTCCTGTGGCTCAGTTCATCAATTCGCGGACATCGACGAAATGGCCGGTCACGGCGGCCGCCGCAGCCATGGCCGGGCTAACCAGATGGGTACGCCCGCCAAAGCCCTGGCGGCCCTCGAAATTGCGGTTGGAGGTGGAGGCGCAGTGCTCACCCTGCCCCAACTTGTCGGCGTTCATGGCCAGACACATGGAACAACCGGGATCACGCCACTCCAGGCCGGCTTCGATGAAGATCTTGTCCAGCCCCTCTTGCTCGGCCTGGGCTTTCACCAGGCCAGAACCCGGAACTACCATCGCCTGCTTCAGGCTCGGCGCCACCTTGCGGCCCTTGACCACCGCGGCGGCTTCCCGCAAATCCTCGATCCGGCTGTTGGTGCAGGAGCCGATGAATACACGATCCAAAGCGATTTTGGTAATCGGCGTGTTTGGCTCCAGGCCCATGTATTTTAATGCCCGGACGATGCCTTCACGCTTGATCGGGTCCTGCTCCTTGGCCGGGTCCGGAACGGCGCCGTCGATGCCCGCAACCATTTCTGGCGACGTGCCCCAGCTCACCTGTGGCTGAATCTCCGCGCCGTCCAATTCGACCACCTTGTCGAAAACGGCATCCTCATCACTGTGCAACGTTCGCCAGTAGGCTTCCGCCGCCTCCCACTGGTCACCGGTGGGAGCAAACGGGCGACCGCGCACATAGTCGATCGTGGTGTCGTCTACCGCCACCATACCCACCCGGGCACCGGCTTCGATGGACATGTTGCAGATGGTCATGCGGGCTTCCATGCTCAAGTCCCGGATGGCGTCGCCGCCGAATTCGATGGCATGACCGGTGCCGCCGGCGGTACCGATCTTGCCGATGATGGCCAACACCACATCTTTACCGGTCACACCCGGGCCCAGCTTGCCATTCACCTTGACCAGCATGTTCTTCATCTTCTGCTGCACCAGGCACTGGGTAGCCAGTACATGCTCAACCTCGGAGGTGCCGATACCGTGGGCAAGACAGCCAAAGGCGCCGTGGGTGGAGGTGTGCGAATCGCCACAGACAATGGTCATACCCGGCAAAGTGGCGCCCTGCTCGGGCCCAATCACATGCACGATGCCCTGGCGCTGATCCTTGATCTTAAACTCAAGAATGCCGAACTCGTCGCAGTTCTTGTCGAGCGTTTCGACCTGGGTGCGGGATACCGGGTCAACGATGCCGTCGATGCCTTTGTCGCGATCGGTGGTCGGTACGTTATGGTCCGGCGTCGCAATGTTGGCATCAATACGCCAGGGTTTGCGGCCCGCCAGACGCAGACCCTCGAAAGCCTGGGGCGAAGTCACTTCGTGCAGCAACTGCCGGTCGATGTAAATCAGCGCAGAACCGTCGTCCCGCTGCTTGACCACATGGTCGTCCCACAATTTGTCGTATAAGGTCTTGCCCGCCATGATTGCTCTCTCACTGTTCTGGGGGTTCAGGGAATTCTCAGGGATTCCGTTATGGACGCTATCTTACTCCTGCCGGCAAGATAACCTCAATTCATGTTTTTTATTCTTTGCATTCCAACTTGGCATATCTTAACTTGAGCCAACAACGTTATCGATTGACCGGGCTTAAACCGCCCCAGTGGGACCGCCATGGACTCCAACTCGCTCCGCGCCTTCCTGACCATCGTGGACCAAGGCTCCTTTTCCGAGGCCGCCGAAGCCCTGCACCTGACCCAACCCGCCATCAGCAAACGCCTGGCGACTCTGGAACAACAACTGGGCTCCCTGTTGATCGACCGGAGCCATCGGCAGATCCGGCTGACCGATGCCGGCGCTCGCCTGCTCCCGCACGCCCGGCGAATCCTCGACGAGATCCACAACGCCCGGGTGTCGCTGTCTGCCGACAATCAAGCCGTCGGCGGCGAGCTTCAGCTGATCGCCAGCCATCATATCGGCTTGCACCACCTGCCAAACTGGCTGCGGCGATTTACCGCCGAGTACCCCGAGGTGAAGTTAAACCTGCAGTTCATGGAATCGGATGCCGCTTATGAGCAGATGCGTAAGCGCCGGGCCGAACTGGCGTTCGTCACCCTCAGCGACAGCATGGAGAGCGACCTGAGCGTGTACGAGCAATGGTCCGACCCCATGGCGTTCGCCACCGGCCGGGACCACGAGCTGGCACTGAAAAGCCCGCTTACCCTGAGCGACCTGGCCGGTTACCCAGCGCTGCTGCCCGACACCACGACCGCCACCTATCGCACGGTGAGCCGGCTGTTTTTGGAAGCCAACCTCCCCCTGCAGCAGCAAATCCCGACCAACTACCTGGAGACCATCAAAATGATGACCAGTGTCGGGCTCGGCTGGAGCGTTCTGCCCATCAGCATGCTGGATACCAGTGTGCACAGGCTGGACCTGGGATTCTCTGTGGCACGGGTGCTCGGCGCGATTGGCCTGTCGGGGCGACAATTGAGCCGTGCCGCCCAGGCCCTGCTGGCGATTGTGCGGGAACAGGAACTGACCGGACAACACCCGGCAAAGACTGACTAGCCGGCGGCTTCGGACGGGGTTGTCGGCGGGGGCTTCAATCCTCGCCAGGTGACCGCAATGGCAATCAGCATGGCAATAGCACCGCCCCAGAACGCAGCGGATGTACTGAAGCCATCCACCAGGAAGCCCGACAGCCAGGCCCCCAATGCCCCGCCCGCTCCGAAGGTCAGGCCGCTGTACAACGCCTGGCCCTGGCCATGATGGTGTTTGCCAAAATAGCCCTGGATGTATTGCACCGATAACGCGTGCAAGGCGCCATAGGACGCCGCATGCAGACACTGGGCAAACAGCAGCACCGGCAGCAGGCTGGTCATTTCGGCGATCAGAATCCAGCGGATCATGGTTAAGGCAAGCGCGCCAATGGCAATCTGGCGAACGCTGAAGCGGCCGGACAACCGGTGCATGATCAGGAACAAACCGATTTCGGCGATCACCCCCAGAGACCACAGCAAGCCAATCGCCAGCTTGCCATAGCCGTGTTGCTCGAGGTGAATGCTGAAGAAGGTGTAATAGGCCCCGTGGGACACCTGGAGCAGAAAATTCATCAGGAAAAATGCCACGACGGCCGGATGGGTAAGTATGGCCTTCAGACTACCGGTCGGTGCCCGCAGCCGTCGCTCCCCGCGCTCGGAAGGCACCAGAAAGGCCGATACCGCAATACCCGCGAACACCGGCAGCAATAGCCAGGGCAAACTCTGAATGGGCACGAACTCCAAAATCGCGCCAACCACACCAACCGCGCCGATGAAGCCAACGGAGCCCCACAGGCGCACTTTTCCGTACTTGTCCTTGCGGGCGCCCAGGGAACGCAGGGTAATCACTTCGTACAGGGGCAAGATGGCGTTCCAGAAGAAGGTGAACGCCAGCATAACCAGCAACAGACCAACAAAGCCCGGCTCGAGAAACACGCCGGCGAAAAACAGCGACCCGGTGATGGCGCCAAAGCGCACCAGCCGGACCCGCTGCCCGCTTCGGTCGCCAAGCCAGCCCCAGATGCTGGGTGCCACGATTTTAGTCAGTTGGATGGTCGCCATCAGTGTGGCGATCTGGAGGTAGGTGAAGCCCTGCCCCTCCAGATACAACGACCAGTAAGGAAGGAGCCCTCCCAGGAGGGCGAAAAACCAGAAGTAGAGGTTAGACAGTCGCCAGTAGATGGTGAGCGCTCCCGGGTCAGCTTTGGGTTACAGCTGCTTCAGCACCGGGGTCTGCACCTCGACATCGCCATTCTGCCCGCGGTGGCGCAGGTAATGATCCATCAACACGATGGCCATCATCGCTTCGGCAATCGGCGTGGCGCGAATGCCGACACAGGGGTCGTGGCGACCGGTGGTGATGATTTCGGCGGGGTTGCCGTGCACGTCGATGCCTCGCCCGGGAAGCCGCAGGCTGGACGTCGGCTTGAGCGCAATGCTCGCGATAATGGGCTGGCCCGAAGAGATGCCACCCAAAACGCCACCGGCGTTGTTGGACAGGAAACCCTCGGGAGTCATCTCGTCCCGATGCTCAGTACCCTTCTGCTCGACACTGTCGAAACCGGCGCCGATTTCCACTGCCTTGACGGCGTTGATGCTCATCAGGGCGTGAGCCAGATCGGCGTCGAGACGATCAAAGATGGGCTCACCCAACCCCGGTGGCACGCCCTCGGCGACCACATTGATGCGGGCGCCAATGGAATCACCCTCTTTCCGGAGCGCGTCCATGTAGGCTTCCATTTCTGGAACCTTGTCGACGTCTGGACAGAAAAACGGGTTCTGGTGCACCTGATCCCAGTCCAGCTTTTCGATCTTGATCGGACCAAGCTGGGACAGATAGCCGCGCACGGTAATACCCAGTCGCTGCTGCAGAAATTTGCGGGCAATTGCGCCGGCCGCTACCCGCATGGCGGTCTCGCGGGCGGAGGACCGGCCACCACCCCGGTAATCCCGGACACCGTACTTGTGCATGTAGGTGTAATCGGCGTGCGCGGGCCGGAACTGCTCGGCAATCTTGGAATAGTCCTTGGAGCGCTGGTCGGTGTTCTCAATCAGCAGGCCAATCGGCGTGCCAGTGGTTTTACCCTCGAACACACCGGACAGGATGCGAACCTCGTCCGCCTCTCGACGCTGGGTGGTGTGCCGGGAAGTGCCGGGCTTGCGGCGGTCGAGGTCTCGCTGCATGTCCGCTTCCGACAGTTCCAGCCCCGGAGGACAACCATCAACAATGCAGCCCAGCGCGGCGCCGTGGCTTTCACCAAACGAGGTAACGGTGAACAACTTTCCGAAGGTATTTCCCGACATGATTCAGCACTTTAGTCAGTTTGTATAAGAAAAAGGTTTAGGCCTTACCCTGCCATTCGCGCAGAGCTTGCGCGGTGACCAGGAAGACGCCACTGCCGCCGTTCTCAAATTCCAGCCAGGTCAGTGGCAGGTCCGGATAGACCTCATCCATCGCAACCCAGCTATTGCCCACTTCGACAATCAGCAACCCGTTCGGGGTCAGGTGATTGGCCGCTTTCGCCAGAATCCGGTGGGCGATGTCCAAACCGTCGGCGCCTGCGGCCAGACCAAGTTCCGGCTCATGATGGTACTCCTCCGGCATGTCGGCCAGGTCTTCAGCATCCACGTACGGCGGGTTGCTCAGAATGACATCGTACTGCCCTGAGACGTTCTCGAAGACATCCGACTGCAGGCAC